>CASBRC010000089.1 GCA_949128015.1 Synechococcales cyanobacterium PMM_0003 | reverse complement strand
TTATTCGCAGTTGCGACTACAAACACAGGCGAAGTCTTTTCAGCCATCCACGTGAGAAATGTGCCGAACACGCGATTAGTCGTTCCCGAATCGCCTCTGCCGTCAGCTCCTGCGAAGGCTTTATCGATTTCATCAATCCATAGCACACAGGGAGAAAGTGCCTCAGCTAGCTGAATCATTTGACGAGTACGGGACTCACTTTCGCCGACTAAGCCAGCAAAGAGACGACCGACATCAAGGCGCAATAGTGGTAAATGCCAATGATGGGAAATTGCCTTTGCCGTTAGCGATTTACCTGTGCCTTGAATTCCTGCTAATAATAAGCCGCGTGGATGTGGCAAGCCATACTTCCTTGCGCGATCGCTAAATGAACTACCGCGACGCAACAGCCATTCCTTAAGATTATCTAAGCCACCAATATCACTAATTTCCGTAGTCGATGGATAGAATTCTAAAATCTGAGTTTGGCGAATACTTTGACGCTTTTCTTCGAGAATTAGTTCGACATCTTCAGGGCGTAATCTGCCATGTTCTGCGATCGCTTTTGCCAACACCCGCTTGATTCTTTCTAGCGATAAGCCTTGACCAGCGCGGACTAAATCTGCGATCGCTTGTTTATCTAGTTGAATATCATTTACTGAATTTGTAGAATCTGCGATTTGCTCAATCTCAGTTTTTAATTCGCTAGGATTGGGAAGGGGAAATTCTAAGATCGAAAAAAATTCACTGAGGCTATCGGGAATATTAATCTGCGAAGCTAGCACAATAATATTCTGGGCTTCGCTTTTGAGCTTACGGGCAAGATTTTTGAGCTTGCGTGCGATCGCAACGTCATCAAGAAAGCGATCAAAATCCCGCAGGACAAACACTGCACCTTTTGGAATTTTATCCACAAATTCTAAGGCTTGCAAAGGATTACGCTTACCTGCACCTGCGTCATTCGGGTTAGACTGATAGCCATCCACAAAGTCCCACACAAATGTGCTGCGTCCTAGGGATTTTGCTACGCTAGCAATTACGGCTTCGACTCGTTCTTCTTCTGCTGAAGGTATATATATCAAAGGGTAACGGGCGCGGAGTGTGAGATTTAAGTCAGCTTCAAAATTCATTTATCAGCAAGCCGTGAATAAAACGTTAAAATATCTATATACTACAATTTACTGCAAGCTATACCAACAATAGCAACAGCAATGGTTCAAAATCCAACGAAATATTTGATCCTTACTGATTTTCTCCCACTCTTAGACGGTAAACCTTCTAGCAAATTTTAGAGCTTACGCAAAAACGCCTGAAAGCCTTAATTATTCGTAGGGGCAATTCATGAATTGCCCCTACATTTCGTAGCTGATGCGTAAGTCCTAAAATTTGTGTCTTGTGGCTTTAACTGATGGGAAAAAAGAACGATACCAAACAAATTGATGATATTTCCAATGAGTTCAATATGAACCTCAAGCAACGAAAACTTTTTGGGAAATTTATTGAAAGAGAAAAGGCAGATGGATGGTATGGCAGCTTAAACGCGAAAGGTGATTTTACCTACACAGAACTTTTTCAAAAGGCAAAAGAGTTTCTTGATTTATTTGGATAAACAAAAGAGTTATGGTTACTTCAATAAAGACAACTGATCAAGTCAATAATATTCAGGAAGGAAAAAACATCTCAGATATTGTGGCTGTATTGACAAAGTCGTTAATTACAGAAACTTGCAATCAGGTTTACTTCAGTTATGGCGATGAATTAAGCCTAGATTTTGGTGTAATGACTCCTGAAGATCACCCTAAATTACAAGGTTTATTTAAAGGGGTCTGGCAATTTGGAACAAGGGCGACACCTTGGCTATTGAAAAAAGCAGATCAGCTTTTACTTGATTCAGAAGTTCCTGAGACTGATGCAGATATCAAGTTAGCAAAAAAACTAACTCAGGAAAGTCTAGAGAACAAAAAAATCCTGAAATTTGAAACTAATCCAGATAACTTAGAACTACGGTTGTGTTTTGAAGAGAACTATGAACTGATCCTCCAACCAGACTTAAATGATCTTGACTTAAGCTATTGGGACTTATTCATGCCTAATGAAAAATTTTTAGAGGTTGGTCCTGGCTACTTTTGGGTATGTAAATCTGTTCATGACAGCCATTAAGTAGCAGCGCATATAAAAAGATGTGACGCACGCGTAGCGTGCGTCACATCTTTTTTGGCAGTAGATTAGTCGGTAGTGTTAAAGTTGGTAGGGCAGCACAAAGCTCCGCCTGCTTTAGTATGTAGATCAAGGTTTGTAGGGTTTATAAGATGTTGCAAGAGATTCAATTGCCTGTAGCAATTACGAAAAAATGGACGATTCAAGATAGTGAAACGCTTTATCGTATTGATGGTTGGGGGGAACCTTACTTTAGTATTAACGAAGCAGGAAATGTAACTGTCTCACCCAAAGGCGATCGCGGTGGTTGTATTGACCTGTTTGAATTGGTGAATGATCTTAAACAGAGAGGATTGCGATCGCCTATTTTGATCAGGTTTTCGGACATCCTAGCCGATCGCATTGAGCGACTTAATGCCACATTTTCTAAGGCGATCGCAAGATACAATTACAACGGCGTTTACAAAGGCGTATTTCCTGTCAAAGTCAATCAGCAACGCCAATTGGTTGAAGAAATTGCTAAATTTGGCAAGCCATTTCAATTTGGGCTTGAGGCAGGTTCTAAACCTGAACTGCTGATTGCTCTGGCGACATTACGCACGTCTGGATCTCTGCTGATTTGCAATGGCTACAAAGATGCTGAATATATCGAGACTGCCCTTTTAGCTCGAAAGTTGGGGCAGAACACAATTATCGTGATCGAGCAACTCGAAGAAGTTGAGATGATCATCAAAGCGGCGACTAAGCTAGGAATTGCGCCTGTGGTTGGTATAAGAGCAAAACTCAGCGCCAAAGGGGTCGGACATTGGGAAGATTCGACAGGCGATCGCGCTAAGTTTGGTTTGAGCATGTGGGAGATTTTGGAATCTGTTGAACAGTTGGAAGCTGCCAATATGCTGGATTCGCTTAAATTGTTACATTTCCACATTGGTTCCCAAATCAGCAATATCAGCACTATTAAAGATGCCCTCAGAGAAGCAGGGCAAATCTACGTGCAGCTTGTCGCCTTGGGCGCACCGATGGGGCATCTTGATGTCGGTGGCGGTTTAGGCGTTGATTACGATGGCTCTAAAACTAATTTTTACGCTTCCAAAAATTACAGTATGCAAAACTATGCCTACGATATTGTGGCGGCGATTAAGGATGCTTGCGCGGAAAAAGGCGTTCCTGTGCCAACGCTCACTAGTGAGAGTGGTCGGGCGATCGCATCCCATCAATCAGTTTTGGTGTTTGATGTGGTTGGTATTAGCGGTGTCCCTAATCAAGCAATCGAACCCCTAAAAGAAGATGAACATTTAATTGTTCGCAATCTCTTTGAAGCATTGGAGAACATCAATGAAAAAAATTATCAAGAAATTTATCATGATGCGGTTCAGTTTAATCAAGAAGCAATTAGCCTATTTACTTTTGGCTATCTCACCCTCAAGCAACGCGCTCGAATTGAGCGTCTTTTCTGGGAATGTTGCGATCGCATTCTTAAAGTAACTCGCAAACTGAATTACGTTCCTGATGATCTTGAAGATCTCGAACGTGCCATGGCGCTAACTTACTATTGCAATTTCTCCGTTTTTCAATCTGCTCCCGACAGTTGGGCGATCGATCAGCTATTTCCAATCATGCCGATCCATCGTCTGAATGAAGAACCGACCTGTCGCGGCACGATCGCCGATCTTACCTGCGATAGCGATGGCAAAATCGATCGCTTTATCGATTTGCGGGATGTCAAGTCGGCTCTTGAGTTGCATCCTTTCATTGCTGAGGAGCCTTATTTTCTGGCTCTATTTCTTGGTGGAGCCTATCAGGAAATTCTCGGTGATTTGCATAATCTCTTTGGTGATACTGATGCCGTACATATTCATGTAACACCTGCGGGTTATAAAGTTGAGCATGTAATTAAGGGTGATTCCATGACTGAGGTATTAGCCTATGTGCAGTACAACCGTGAATCGATGCTGGAAAATATTCGTCAAGAGACAGAGCGAGCATTGCAAGACAAGCAAATCTCCCTTGCGGAAGCAAGGCTGTTTTTGCAAAAGTACGAGCATTGCTTAAATGGTTACACCTATTTGAGCTAGATACTCAAGAATTATGGTTGCGGCGCTTCGCGCCGCAACCATAATTCTTGAGCGCAAAAGGCACAGCCAACCAAGAACTTAAGTTCTTGGTTG
>CASBRC010000088.1 GCA_949128015.1 Synechococcales cyanobacterium PMM_0003 | reverse complement strand
GGTCTATCTTCTCCTCATTCAAGAATTGCAAATCTTGTTGATTTACCCGTATGTCATGATTTTTAGCCTCGATTAGCTCCAGTAACCTAGCTTGATTGGAATTAGCTTCATTAAGATTTTGCTGATATGCTTCAATATCAGACTGTGGTACAAGGTGTTCCTTCTGAAAGACAATTGTTTTCTTGAGGTCATCAATATATTCAGTATTAGACTGTAGCTCTTTCTCATAGGATGTCAAGTTTCCAGCAGACTGATCAAGTTTGTGTTGTAATTCAATTTGTAACTCCGAGTTAGTTTCCTTGGCATCTTCAAGCGATGTTTGCGATGTCTCAGCATTGCTAACTGAATGTTGTAGGTGAGCTAGTAGACTTTGCTGCTCTTCTTCAGCTTTGCGTAAGTCAGCTAGTACCTTAGATTTGTCTTTCAATGTCGCTATAATTTTCTCTTGCGCTCCCTCCAATTGCTGCATGAGTTGCTGATTTTGATGACTCTTGGCAGCAATTCCAAATTCAAAAAGTAGCAAGCGATACAGAACTAGAGCATATCTAAAATTAGCATGAGTTGACAGATATGGATACAGTGTCAAGCATAAAGTCGATCAAATGCTGCCAACTTTCAAAGAGAAAATATTTGGTGAGAGAGAGAATATCTTGAAAGAAGCCTCTGCGAGTTACTCGCTTACGACGAATCTGTTGATAACTAGAATCGAGTAAATGTAAAACTGAGTGGAACAGAAAAGCCAGTAAATTCAGAGTTAAAAGAGTCGATGATAGATGCTTTTGTCCATGTCCGAAATTATGTTCTAAGTTATACCCCTTCGTCTTCAGGATGTTGTGGTTCTCATTTTCTGTCTTCCATCGGACTCTAGCCGATACAATAACTTCTACAACATTATCGAGGTTAATGAAGTGATTAGTAATAAAAGCATTATGATAGATTACGGAACCATCATCGCCATTTAGAATTGTTAATTCAACCCAGTTTACCAACATTGCTGGTTGCTCTTCTCGTAATGGAATCTGATTCACAAATCGATAATTGTATATTTGCCTCGTCTTTCCCTGCTGATGCTTTGTGCTTAAATACTCTAACTTATCATTCTTTTCTAAGTGTTCTAGCCACGCATACAAACTAGGATGACTAGATGGTAAACAGGTAAAGATAAAGTTCATACCAGCATCTAAACTATGTTGACACATCGGTTGGCGACTATAAAGGTCATCACCTAAAAGTGTTACTGGTTGACCTTTGAACATTTGATGATGAGCGCTAATCCAACGTTTTGCGGCGGCTGTTTCACAATCTTGCTTCTGATGTCCATCTTGCGGTACAACGAATTCTGGTGGTAAGGATATTACTTCTTGACAGTTCGGTGCTGCAATCACGGGCAAAATCCCCGTGTGTGAGTATGTGATCTTGCCATTGCGATGGTTGCGGGTATTACAACATTCGCAAGATATTTTTGTGGAACTATGGTACTGGGTTCCATCCAAACAAATCAATAGATTTCCACACAACCTTTCGTAGCTTTTGAGGTGCTTTCCTAATTGTAGAAATTGATAAATGCTCACAAATACTATGCTCAGGGTATTCGCTGTGATTACATCAAGAATGTTCCGTATTTGCTGGTCACTTGGTATGTTCTCTAATCCAAATATACTTTGAGCATTATCTTTACCCTTCCGACTCTGCATTTGTCTTTGATGTTCTAAAAATGATTCACATTGCATGAAGAACATCGAAAATGCGGAAAGTATCACATCACTGACTTTATACTTTGTGGCATTACTTGCCCCGCGTGGATCTTTGACTTCCTTGCACGCTTCATGTAGAAAATCTAGAAGAATACTGAAAATTAAAACCTTTTCTTGCATTATTCTGAATGAAATTGTAATTTTGGCTTCCTTAGAATCTTTATCCCTATTTTAATACTTACGTCTGTATTATTTGCTACTTTTTGAATTTGGAACTGCTGCACGTAGTGGGTCTTTCTTTTTTTATAGCAATGCTAAAGCCTCAGCATCAATAACAATGGGATGACTCAAATCTAGATCGGGTGGATTTTTGGCAAGATCTGCGATCGCAAAACCACATAGAGGATGAATCCAATCGGCGGCAATCTCGACTAGGGGCAACAAAACAAAAGCGCGATCGCACATTCTTGGATGCGGTAAAACTAACTCTGGAGTGTCAATTAGGCGATTGCCATAAAGTAATAAATCAAGATCTAAAGTTCTCGCGCCCCAGCGTTCTCGCCGCTCGCGACCAAACAGTTGCTCAGTCTGAAAAAGTGCTTGCAAAAGTTTTAATGGACTTAAACTAGTTTTTAAAATTGCACAACCATTGATGTAGTCAGGTTGTGGAGCAGAATTTGGTAAGGTGATTGCCTTGGTGCGATACCATCGGGAAACACAAACCACCTCAATCTCTGAGATGGTAGAGAGTTTTGAGATCGCTGCTCGGACAATTTTTTCGGAGTCACCTATTTCACTGCTGAGGTTACTACCTAATGCGATCGCGCAAAGCTCTGTCATTAAATTCTTGATTAATATCTTGCTTAATAAAAATTGTAGATACTGCAAAACAGTGCCTTTTTCTATAATTGTACTAGAAACATAAAAATCCTCACTAAACCCATGCCTCAACGCCCCGTCACCATAGATGATATTTTTGGGCTATTTCGTGAAAGCGAACGCCAACGCCAAGAGCAGCAGCAAATCACTGAACGAGAAATGGCAGAACTACGCAAAACCGTTGATCGCACTAGTGAGCAAATCGAGCAAACTAACAAACAAATTGGTGGCATTACCAGCCGATGGGGTGAATTTGTCGAGAATCTGGTTAGACCTGCCGCCGTGAAATTATTTCGAGCCAAGGGCATAGAAGTACATTTTACGGCGTTACGAGTGGAAGCTCAGGATGAGCAAGGTTCTATTGAAATAGATGTGTTAGCTGAAAACACTAATGAAGTGGTTGCCATTGAAGTTAAATCACACTTAGATGTACGTGATGTGAAAAGATTTTTAGCTACCTTAGAACGCTTTAAAAAGGCTCTTCCTAAATATAAAAGTTATAAGCTTTACGGCGCGATTGCTGGGATCAAAGTTGACGAAATAGCAGATAAATATGCAGTGCAAGAAGGGCTATTTCTGATTAAGCTATCGGGGGATACAGTAGCGATCGCAAATGCTCAGAATTTTGTAGCTAAAACTTGGTAGTTAAAAAAAGCACTGCATAGCAGTGCTTTTTTTAACTACACGGGAACCGATTCTGTCGTGCGATAAAGCTTTGCGCCGACATTGCGTAACTTCTCTTCGATGCGATCGTAGCCGCGATCGAGATGATGTAAGCCCATGACAGTAGTTTCGCCGTCAGCAGCTAGCCCTGCAATTACCAGAGCCGCAGAAGCGCGTAAATCTGTCGCCATGACAGGAGCGCCCGACAATTGAGGAACGCCTGTCACTACCGCCACATTATTTTTGAGGCGAATATTCGCACCCATGCGATTAAGTTCAGCAACGTGCTGCAAGCGATTTTCAAATACAGTCTCTGTAACTACGCCATTGCCTTCACAAATAGTCAGTAACGCCATAAACTGCGCTTGCATATCGGTCGGGAATCCAGGATAAGGCAAGGTTTCGATATCAACAGCGCGATAGCGATCGCATCCAATTACCGTAATCGTATCTGGCGAATCTATCCGCACAGTGACCCCCATATCTTGCAACTTGGAAATTGCCGCAGTAAGGTGCGCGGGAATTACAGGCGACATCGATAAAGTTGATCGCGTAATCGCGGCAGCGACCATGAAAGTTGCAGCTTCAACGCGATCGGGAATTGCGGTGAAATCAGCAAAATGTAGCTTATCCACACCATTAATAATGATTGTATTTGTGCCAGCACCCCTGATTTTTGCGCCCATAGCCATACAAAGATCGGCAAGATCAACTACTTCAGGTTCAAGCGCTGCATTTTCTAGTATTGTCTCGCCCTCCGCCAATGTCGCCGCCATCATCAAAGTTTCAGTCGCGCCCACACTCGGATAATCGAGATAAATCTTTGCGCCTTGCAAACGTCCATTCTTACTCATTGCATGGGCATGTACGATGCCATGCTCGATCTGTACGAATGCCCCTAGAGCCTGCAAACCACGAACGTGCAATTCTACTGGACGCGCCCCGATCGCACAGCCACCGGGGAGAGGCATTTTTGCCGAACCTAGTCTTGCTAATAGCGAACCGAGGGCAAAGAAACTTGCTCTCATCTTGCTGACCAATTCGTAAGGAGCGGAGTTTGTGGTCAGATTGCTGGTATCAAGATCAAGAACTTCGCCATTGCGCGAAATTTTCACACCGAGGGTTTCGAGAATGTCGCTCATACGCTGTACATCAGCGAGGTTAGGGACATTGCGAATACGGCAGCCTTCGGACGATAAAAGTGTGCCTGCCATGAGGGCAAGGATCGAATTTTTTGCGCCGCTAATGGGGACGTGACCAGATAATGGTGCTTTGCCGATGATGCGAAGGACTGGGGCATTGGGTTCAATTTGTGGCATTTGCGAAGATTCGAGCGTGGTTAATTCGATTGGCTCAAGGATTTGCGAAGCACTTTGTGAAACTTTCTCGATGTCTATCGTCGATTGCATAGGCTTTGATTGTAAATTAGTTGCACTGATTGCACTGATTGAACTGGTTGTAGAAACGATTGCCTTATCCTCCTCACATCAGAATTGATTGGTCAAAAGTTTAGCGGAGTATATCCCATAAACTGTTAACTTTTGTACAGTAAGTGTATTTACTCATTATTATTGATCGAGTCATATATAGCTACTCCTTTCCCAGTGAAAGATTAGACAGTAAAACCCAAGAATTAGCGCCGCAACGCTAATTCTTGGGTGGGAAGGGAGTATGAATCGAAAATTAAATAAAGCCTAACCATGATTCGGCGGGCTTTATTTTGATTGGAGATATTTGTGAAACAAAGAGTTAGACTGTTGACAGTATCTTGATCCATTTTCGCAAAGACAAATTTTCCCCTATGTCCAATCGTCTCGCGCGATCGCAAAGTCTCTATCTCCGTAAACACGCTGATAACCCGATCGATTGGTATCCTTGGGGCGACGAAGCTTTAGAAAAAGCGAGAACTGAAAACAAACCGATTTTTTTATCGATTGGTTACTCCAGTTGCCATTGGTGTACGGTGATGGAGCATGAAGCTTTTTCAGACACACTAATTGCGGACTATATGAACGATCGCTTTGTGGCGATTAAGGTTGATCGTGAGGAGCGTCCTGACTTAGATAGTATTTATATGCAAGCAGTGCAGATCATGGGTGAAAGCGGCGGCTGGCCTTTGAATTTGTTTCTTGCACCTGATGATTTAGTGCCGTTTTATGGTGGGACATACTTTCCGATTGAGCCACGCTATGGGCGACCAGGATTTTTGCGCGTACTGCAATCAATTTTAGAAATCTATTACGATCGCAATCAGGATATCCAAGACTACAAAGATCAGATTGTACGGAATCTACACCAAGTTAACAAGCTCATCCCTGTGCCAATTATTAGCGATGAGGTGTTAGCCAATGGAATTGCTAAATGTGCGGAAGTTGTCACCAATCGCGATTATGGAACTTGCTTCCCGATGATTCCCTATGCCAATTTTTTGTTAAGCGCAAGTCGTTTTGAATCTAGTGAAACTGTTCTCCAAGACAAATCACAACAACGCGGTTTATCTTTAGCTCTGGGTGGCATCTTCGACCATGTGGCGGGAGGATGGCATCGCTATACAGTCGATCATAGTTGGACAGTGCCTCACTTTGAGAAGATGCTCTTTGACAATGGCTTGATCATGGAATATCTAGCAAATCTCTGGATGTCGGGATTACCAGAACCTGCGATCGCCCGTAGTTGTGAGCTAACAGCAACTTGGCTTCAGCGAGAAATGTTGGCGGAAGAAGGCTGTTTTTATGCCTCGCAAGATGCCGATAGTGAAGGACGTGAAGGCAAGTTTTGGGTATGGAGCTATGCGGAACTAAAGAAGATTTTTAGCGCTACGGAACTAGATCTATTAGTTCAAGAATTCACGATTTCAGTAACTGGTAATTTTGAAGAAACGAATGTTTTACAACGCAAAAATCGTGGTGAACTGTCTCCAGAAGTAGAAGCTTGTTTAACGAAACTATTTCGTCTCCGATATGGTGAGTATTCGCGTCCAACCGATGCATTTCCTGTGGCTCGGAGCCAAGTTGATATTCGTGAAATTGATTGGGAAGGGCGCGTACCACCCGTGACTGACACCAAGGCAATTACCGCTTGGAACTCAATGATGATTTCAGGTTTGGCAACTGCCTATCGCGCTTTCCAAAAGCCAATTTATAAACAACTCGCAGTTAATGCAGCTAAATTTATTCTCGAAAATCAATGGATCGAAGGGCGATTACAAAGGATTAATTATGAAGGTCAAGCTGCCGTAGCAGCGCAGTCTGAGGACTATGCTTTGTTGATTAAGGCGCTTCTCGATTTGCATCAAGCCATTCCTGAAGATGCAGACTTCTATTTACAACAGGCGATCGCAATCCAAGCTGAGTTCGATCGCGACTTTTGGGATCCGATGTCTGGCGGTTATTTCAACACGACTAGCGAATCTAGTCAGCACCTGCTATTACGAGAGCGCAACTATCAAGATAACGCCACACCTTCACCGAATGGTATTGCGATCGCAAATTTAGTCCGTATTGCTAGCCTGACTGAGAAGTTGGAATATCTCGATCGCGCAGAGTTAGCGCTCAAACGTTTTGGACATGTGATTTCCAATAGTCCTGTGGCTTGTCCTAGTCTGCTCGTCGCCTTTGACTTGTTTCGCAATCATACGCTTGTGCGGACCAATCCCGATCAATACGCACATCTCAATTCCCAGTATCTTCCTGTCGTAATGTTGCGAATCGATAAGCATTTACCCAATCCAAATGCGATCGCGCTGATTTGTCAGGGATTTTCTTGCTTAGAGCCTGCGATGAGTCAAGAAATATGCGATCGGCAGTTATTGCGAAGTATGACTAGGGTTCAATAAAAGAAGGACGGCTCATTGAGCCGTCCTTCTTTTTATGCTGATTCTTCAGTCATTACTGGCGCTTCGGTCTTACCAAAAGCTATCCGCAGAAATGGAGGTGCAAGGAATGTGGTCAAAATCACCATGATGATAATGGCAACTTCTAGAGGTTTATCGATCGCACCGCTAGCTGTGCCAATGCCAGCAAATACGAGTCCAACTTCACCACGGGGAACCATGCCAATACCGATCGCTAAGCGATTGATATTGGGTATTCCAAAAACCACCCACCCTGTAATTACTTTGCCGATAATCGCTACTACTAACAGAAATGCGGCAATCAATAAACCACTGCGATTTTCGGGAATCATCGGATTGAGGACACTGAGATCGGCTCTAGCACCAACAGTTACAAAGAATACGGGTACGAGTAAATCCGCAACAGGTTTAATCAATTCATCTAACTCATTGCGAGCATCAGTTTCATCAAGTACCAATCCTGCGGCAAAGGCTCCCAAAATTGCTTCCAAATGGATCGCATTACCGATAAAAGCCATCGCATAGGCAAAGATAAAAGCGGGAATTACGATATTGCCGCGAGTTTTGAGCTTGGAAACCAAAGCCACAAAACTTTTGTTAAAAAAGCCACCTAAAAGGATTGAACCAAACAGGAAGGCGATCGCACTAATTAGTAAAATGAAAACGTTGGTAATATCCACTTCACCTGTTTTTGCCAAACTGGCTACTACAGCAAGAACAATGATCCCTAATACGTCATCGATTACAGCCGCACCAACGATGATTTGTCCTTCTTTTGATTTTAGTTGACCGATTTCAGCTAGCACCTTAGAAGTAATACCGATACTGGTTGCTGTGAGAGCCGCCCCCGCAAAAATCGCAGGAATCGCGGCAACATGGAAAAAGTACATTAATCCAATCGTCCCAGCAGCAAAGGGAACCGTCACACCGATAAAGGCTACTACAAAAGCTTGGACACCAACTTCCTTAAGTTGGCGAATATCTGACTCTAAGCCAATCTCAAATAGAAGGATAATCACGCCCAATTCAGCGATTACTGAAATTACTTCACTTTGCTGTGCAAAGATGCTGTTAACGGCTGCGGGGGACAATTGATTTAGCAACTGCAACACTGACATGACTACAGAGTCCGATGCGGTAAATCCACCTTCAGGAAAAATGACTAGGCGGAATGCTGATACACCGATAATCACACCAGCAACTAATTCTCCTAAAACAGGAGGCAGGTCTAGTCGTCTGGCAATTTCACTGCCGATTTTACTAGATAGGTAAATCAGGATTAGGGTAAGCAATACCCCTGAAAGAATAATTGGCGCATTTTCTGACTCGGCGGTGGCAAGTAGAGGCTGCGGGATTTGCAATCCAGATAGGTGATTCGCGATCGCATTGTTCAAAAACATAGGCTATTTTTTTATCCTTTTGATAGGGAGAGGTGTAATCCAAGAAACCCAAGTTTCACATTACTACGGTTTCAGTCAACTGTCTCTAGTGCTAATATCTAAATTTTGTACTATTTTTTTATGAAATTTGGCATTGAGAACAAAAATGCGTCGAGCGTCCACCAAGTTTAATTCGTGAAATCACAGTCCCACAGATATGGCAAGGCTGTCCCGTCCGCCGAAACACCCAAGCCGTATCAATATAGTTTCCTTTAAGTCCTGCAACATTCTGAAAAGAACTAAACGTCGTCCCACCTTTGGCAATGCCATCACTAAGAGAGCGAATAATTCCGTGATGTAAGGCTTTGATTTCTAAAGTCTTAAGAGAATTAGCTGGCTTCTGCGGATGAATTTTACCGAGAAATAACGATTCATCAGCGTAGATATTGCCAATCCCCGCAACGATTTCTTGATCGAGCAGAACCGTCTTGATCGGGCGACCAGTACGACTAAGTTTGGCGGCTAAATGTTCTGGCGTAAACTCAGGATCGAAAGGTTCCAAACCCAACTTTTGCAGTCCTGTAATAATCGATTCGGTTGATTGATTAGATGGAACCAACCAGATTTTGCCAAAAGTGCGCTGATCATCAAACCGCAACTCCATCTGACTTAAATCTTTTTCCTTTTTTCTTTTCCCTTTTTCCTTTAAAAACAATCTCACCCGCGTATGCTTGCCCACTGACAAATTGCGATCGCACCAAAGCAAACTCCCCGTCATCCGCAAATGCACCCCTAATTGATTGCCCCGTGAAAGCTTAGCAATTAAATATTTTCCCCGTCTTTGCCACTCTAAAAACTCTGCCCCAGTAACAGCCGCCAAAAAAGCCTCTGACTGATCGGGATATGCGATCGCACGAGGCAACAATACCTCTCCGCCTTCAATCTCCCAACCTAAAGTATTTTCATTTAAACCAATCCGAACTGTCTCAACTTCTGGTAATTCAGGCATTATGTATAACGCTTTACGCTAATTCTCATACTATATTAAAGCCCAAAAGAGAGTTACAGCGCGAAGCGCTATAACTCTCTTTTGGGCTTAATGAAAAAGGTCGCTTCGCGACCTTTTTCATTTTTTGGTTTTGAGTTAGAAGAATCTAGGCGACTTCTTCAACTTCATCGATCGCAAAGTTATTGGTTGCGATGTTGGAGTAGTTTACGCTGTCAAAACGAACGATCACTGGATAAATGATGCCGCTCTTGTCAACAGAAGCCACAGTACCGACTTCGCGATACCAATAAGACTCTTTACGCAAAACACGAACCTTAGAACCACGTGCAACTGCCATAGTTTTATCCTTATTCCTAAAGACTGTAATGTGAAAAATAAAATGATTACAGATACCGTCTCTAGGTTACTGTGAGGCGATCGCCTCTGTCTATTTCTAGCCCGTTAAGTTTTATTTAGCAAAACTAGATCTCAGTAGGCAATCATAATTAAACCCAAAAACCAAAAAGCTGTAGCGCACGCGCAGCGTGCGCTACAGCTTTTTGGTTTTTAAGGTTTTTTTGCCCACCTACTTAAAGCAATCTCTTTTACTATCGAACAACCACAGGTGTACCCACAGAAGCCCATTTATAAAGCCAAGCAGCATGATCTGGCGCAACATTCGTACAGCCATGACTGATCGGAGTCCCAAAGCTACGATGCCAATATGCCCCATGAATAGCGTAGTTGCCACTGTAGTACATCACATGAGGTACATCAGGTACGTTATAGTCCTCACCCTGCATTCTAGCGGTAGGATATTTAGTCTGAATGTTAAAAATTCCTGTAGGCGTTGGCGTAGTACTTTTACCAGTAGATACTAGAACTGTATACAGTGGTCGATTACCTTGCCATGCAGTTATTGTTTGATTGCGGCGATTGATCTCGATCCAGCGTTGCCCTGATCGCTTTAGGCGCTGAATATCTTGATTGCGAACAGTACGAGATGAATTTTGGGCGATCGCCCCATCTAAATTGATTAAATTAATCCAGCCGCAAAATCCCGCTAGTAAAGAAGCGGTAACAAAAACGCTAGATATAGTTTGCCGATACTTAACCATGTTGATTGCAAGTTTGCGTATCACTAAGTATGCCCACGAAGTTGTGGGCATACGCCAAAAAGCTGTAGATCTCTTCATCTCTACTTTGAAAGGAGCTACGGTGTATACACGAGTCCAAATCATCATAAAAACCCTGCAATAAATTGCGGGCTAAAAGCTAAAACCCGTTGAAACGGGTTAATCCTCTTCAGTCAGTTTCAACTGACTTGAGCTTTCAGCCAAGAACTTTAGTTCTTGGTGACTTGTGTGTACACGGTAGTTCAAAGGACAGATGCTAGAGGTGAGGTTTTTTATTATTTGTTATAAAAATAGGCAATATCTTTGTCTTTAAGTGGGGCAAAGCCTGCATCTAACAATTTTTGATTGAGTTCAGCTTGAGGGATGTGTTTTGCGCCAATACGGACAATTCGCGATCGCATCGTATTAGTTACACCACTGCGTTGACGACCTGCTTCGAGAGCCATAACGCTGGTATAGAGATCAAGCTTTTTAGGAGCGATCGGTGTGCCATCAAAGTCAATTCCTTGCGCGATCGCAACATCAATCGCATCAGCACCCGTTGTTAAAGAATTATCAAACATAAATTAAAACCAAATATTTTTTGAGAAGGATGTTTTGCATCCCTCTCAAAAAGCTACCACTGAACGCGATACATACAAAATAGCAACCCATCTTTTTTAGCCGTAATTTTGCCGCCCATCGATTGCACAAGCTCAGTAACTTCACTAAGCGGCGTTAGAAATACCTCTGAGCCTAAATAGGTTTCTAAAATCGCCCAATTTTCGGCAAATTCTAAATCTGGTGCGATCGCATCAAAAATTAATACTCCATTTGGCTTTAATACCCGCTTTGCTTCTCGCAAAACTAATTTCCAATATTCAATTGGGTAATAACAACTAAAACCAGTGGCAATCACACGATCGAAAGTCTCATTTTCGTAATTTAACTGGTGCGCCGCCCCATGCTGTACACCTTTAAACAATTTTGAGTTTAGCTGCGAACCCCTCGAATTAAGCGCTTCTTTAGCAACAAAGCTAATTTCTTGACCATAAAAAAATACTTCCCAGTCACGCCAAGGATAAATTAAAAAGCTGACCCCGCAGCCAATATCCAAGCAGCGTTGATTTTTTTGAAATTGTGCTAATTCCCAAAATGGTGAAGCAATTTTGCTAGACAGCGTATGGCTGACCCATTCGCGAAACAATGGCATCGACTCAACCTCTTCAGGCAGATCAAAAGCCTCATTGCGATATTCGCGATCGTAGCGCTTCTGCACTATTGCGATCGCATCTGTCCAGTCATCAGCCTGAGAAGTAAAAGCTTTAGTCATGTCAAATTACACTGGTTGTTGCTTTTGTGATTTAAGGTATGCAAAAACTGACTTGTCGCCAATGTCTGAGGGGATTTCCTGTGTTGCCTTACGAAATGCAAAGATCAGAAATAATACCGCCCATGCACCTAATAAGCCTCTCTCGATCGCGATCGGTAAAATATTCACCAAATGACCAAGAATTAGAACTGGTAACAAAGGCACTAAAAACTTAGTTTCAAAGCGATTAAAACAAAAAGTTTCTTTAAAGAAAATTCCTGTAAGTGCAGCAAAGCTGAACCCTACGCCAAAAAGTGCGATCGGATGATCGTAAATTGCGATCGCAAATGGCTCTGGAAAATAAAGTGCAACCCCTACTGCTGCGATCGCACCAACCACCCAAAAACTTTGCAAAACCCGATGCAGCAACTCCATATAAATATGAATCGTCCAAAGTGCTACACCTAAACCAACTGAAAACCCGATATACAGCCAAGTCAACCAATTTACAATTTCAGGATTATTTGGCTGTAACAGTACTAACAAAGCTCCCACGCTAAAACATAGCGCGGCGATCGCCAAAGCACTGCGGTAAATAATTACGCTAATGCGATCGCTTTTAGTAATCGAAAACTCGCCAAACTGACCTTGATAGACTTCAGATGTAATTTCCATAAATTTTTCCGCCAATGGCTATCAATACAAGTATAAGTAGATGGACGTAATAAATAACCCAAACCCAAAAAGCTGTGGCGCACGCTGCGCGTGCGCCACAGCTTTTTGGGTTTGAGTCCCAACATATTTGACGACACTATACATTTTTAGTGATTGCCAAAATGACCATAATGCTTTATTATCTTGCAGTCAAAATCGACAAAATTCGGATGTCGCTGTACCGAAAACCTAGTAGGCAGCAGAGGAACTTTTTATGCGTATTTATTACCTAGCTGGCGTGATTCTTAGCGTTACGACAATCCTTAGTGCTTGCGGTGAGGGTACACCAGTCCAATGTACGATCAGTACGACACGAGAGACTAGACAAGGAATTATCAAAACAGGTATGTTTGCATCTGGAACAGATTGCGAACAAATGAGAGGACTCGCAGAATCAGGGCAGCCATTGCCAACTCTGGCTGGTACAGCTCCTATTGCGACTCAGCCAAAGGCAGTTACAACGCCTGCTCCAACTTTCAACACTCCATTTGTGGCTGGGCAAAAAACACAGGAACTTATTCCTATCACTGATAAGCAAGCAAGGGTGGAGGAGCTAGAGAAAAAAATTGGGGTTGATTCTAGGCAATCTCGCGATCCTTTCACTAGTACTGTGATTAATCCAGTACCAAGATTAGAAACTCTGTTGGCAAAGCCAAAAGCACCACCGAACCTAAGGGCAGCAGTAATTATCAGAACACCAAACCGTCCAAATGTTGTTGTCTTACCCCCTGACACTAAAGCTGCTGAAGGAACAAAAATCACAGGCACAGTCGAAGTCTCAGGTACAATCTACGCAATTATCGATGCCTTTGGCGAGCCAACTTCCCGTTATGTTAGAGCTGGTCAAATGATTTCTAACGGAAAAGTCTTAGTTAAGCGCATTGATACCAATGCTGAGCCACCAATAGTTGTCTTGCAGCAAAATGGGGTCGAAGTGTTACGTCCCGTGGGTGCTCCTGTTGTTGGTTCTAATCCCGATCAACCTGCCGCCGCCGCAGCTCCTACAACTCCTCAACCGCCTACCATGCCAATGACGCTTTCGCCTCCATAAGTGCATAAAAAAACTAAGGAGAGCATTGCTCTCCTTAGTTTTTCATGCACTTTGCGATGCTTTTTGTCTATTTTTTAGGAGCCATCAACATAGTGATGTTCCTTCCTTCGCGCTTAGGATATTGCTGAATCTCAGCAACAGACTCTAGATCGCTAGCCATACGATTTAATAAAACTTCCGCAAGATCAACGTGCTGAATCTCACGACCGCGAAACATGACTGTTGCCTTGACTTTATCTCCTTCTTTCAAGAAGCGTTCAGCGTGATTGATTCGCACTTTATAGTCATGCTCTTCAATCTTGTAGCGCATTTTCACTTCTTTAACATCGGAAGTATGTTGCTTCTTACGAGCTTCGCGGGCTTTCTTTTCTTGCTCAAACTTGAACTTGCCATAGTCCATGATCCTACAAACTGGAGGATCGGCTTTATCACTGACCAGTACAAGATCTAGCTCTTTTTCTTCAGCCATTTTCAAGGCTTCTTTGGGGGTTAGGATGCCGAGTTGCTCCCCCTCCATATCAATGACTCGGATTTTTGGATATCTGATGCGTTCGTTGATTTGGGGAAGGTCTTTAATTGGCTTTTTAGTCATGAAATCTCTGTTGTCTAGACTCTTGGGGGTATTGGTTTAAATTACTAATGGTTTTCAAATATACGCCTATACTAAGCGCTATATGCAAATCAAGTGTTTGGATATCTAAGCTTAGCAGTTTTTTTGCTTGACATAAACGTTTACGTATAGTAAGTACTAGACTTTCATGTGTCAAGTATTAGGCGCACATTTTTCGTAAATTTTGGTTAACTATATCTGAGGTTACCCGATCGCTTAAGGTTACCGATCCGATCGCAGTTGGTAAAATGAAGCGCACTCTCCCAGCTTCGACTTTTTTATCAGTAGATAGTGAGGAGATGATCGCATTGACATCGATATCCGCAGGTAAGGTTTGTGGCAACTTGGTTTTGGAAATCAAGCCTACTTGTTGAGCTTGATCCGCCTCAGACCATAAACCAAGATCGACAGCGATCGCTCCAGCAATAATCATGCCTAAACCAACAGCCTCTCCATGATTATAAAGGCGATAGTTGGTAACTGACTCGATCGCATGACCGACGGTATGCCCATAGTTAAGAAT
>CASBRC010000087.1 GCA_949128015.1 Synechococcales cyanobacterium PMM_0003 | reverse complement strand
CTGCTAATACTAGCGACCTATGCCAGACATCGGCTCCGACTCAAGATGGATTTGCGATCGCGCTAATAGCTGAAAATATGCGCTACACCTTGCAAACCAATCAAGATGCCAGCAAAATCGAGATTTGTCGTTCTGAAGATGCTAAACCCGAAACAACGGGCAAGTATACAGGTGCGGGCTATATCCTACGCTATCCTGCTGACTGGAAAGTGATCGATCTGGGCTTAGAAGCTTCAGGTGCGAGTACAGTGATTTTTACGCCAAGTCAGACGATCGCTGTGGGTGCAGATCGTAAAAAATTGATTGGGATGCTCCAACAAACCCAGCAAGTTTATACGATCGTCTCAAGGCAACCGATTAATGATCAGGCGATCGCATCTGATGGCTCCGAGAATATCAAAGATCTTGTAAAAATTCCTTTTGATCCCAAAGTTAAAGGCGCGAAGTCTGGCTCTAAGCAAGAATTTACAACTGCGATCGCGAATAGTTCCACAATCTGGAAAGTCAAAGTATTAACGCTCGAAACCGATAAATTTATCTATACAGTCCGCCATTACCAACCTGATCCTCAAAATGCCGCGAATAGATCAAACTCATCAACCTTTGATCTATTCGCCAATAGCTTCGCGCTCATCCCCTCAGAATAGAGGTGTCTTCTCACTAAAAGGATAGGCAATCAACAATTCTATTATAAAAGTTGGTTTTTTGAGAGCGCCGCCTACGGCGGCGCTTTCAAAAAACCAACTTTGGAGTTTGCAGCGCCGTAGGCGCTACAAACCCCAAAGTTGGTTTCATAATGAGAATTACTGAAGGCATTGCGATCGCGTCGAATTGGCGCGATAAAGTGAGAAAATCAGTTTCGGTGAATTGCAAAAATTTGAGCTACGAGTTTGAAACAACATTCTTCTGGGAAATCTTCCAAGCGATCTTCTTATTGGCAGATGCGAGATTACGTCTACCCGCAACGCTTTCTGATTGCTAAGGCATTTTTATGCACATTAGTTTTCATTGGCACAATGCCACTACTTGCAGAATTATTAGGACGTGTTGCCCAAGCTCTGGGTAAAGGTGATGTCAACGCCATTTTGCAGATCGCGGCTTTCACAGTCGTTATGTTTGTGTTTCGAGGGTTGGGACAATATGGACAGGACTCGATGATGTCACAGGCGGCGCTAAATGTAGCCAGAGATTTGCGCGTGGATGTGTACTCGCATTTGCAAACCCTCGATCTGGACTATTTTGCCGAGTCGCGCACTGGGGACTTATCCTATCGCCTGACTGAAGATATCGATCGCATTGGTGAGGTGATCGGCAAGTTTTTCCATCAGTTTATTCCGTCAATACTGCAACTAATTTTTGTATTGGCGTACATGATTTATTTAAACTGGATTTTGACGCTGACGACGCTTGCTGTTGCGCCATTGATTGCCATATTAATTGCGTGGTTTGGCAATCGCATGTTGAGCCTCAGCCGCCGTAGCCAAGATCAAGTTTCTAACCTCGCCGCATTACTATCAGAAATTTTTAGCGGCATTAGACTCGTTCGCGCATTTGCCACAGAGTCTTATGAAGTTGAGCGTTTCCAACAAGAATCCGAACAAAATAGCCGCCGCAAATATGCCGCCGATCGCATTCGGGCTATTCAATATCCCGTAATTGGCTTTTTAGAAGCCGCAGGAATTTGCTTTTTGTTTCTACTCGGCGGTTGGCTAATTTCTAATAATTTGCTAAAACCTGAACAATTTGTTGCCTTTGGTGCAGGTGTAGCCCTCTTAATTGACCCGATCGCAAATACCACTGGCAGCTACAACGAGATTAAGCAAGCTGAAGCTTCTGTTGATCGCATTTTCGAGATTTTTAAGATTCAACCCGTTGTCATCGAAAAGCCTAATGCGATCGCCCTTCCTGAAGTCACAGGCAAGGTCGAATATATTAATGTCGGTTTCCAATATCAAAGCGATCGCAGTGTTCTCACAGACATCAATATCATCGCTAATCAAGGCGAATCGATCGCCCTAGTCGGTGCATCAGGTGCAGGTAAATCCACTCTGATGAATTTATTAATGCGTTTCCATGATGTCAAATCTGGCAAAATCCTCATTGATGGCTATGACATTCGCGATGTCCAAATTAAAAGCTTGCGCCGCCAATTAGCGCTCGTCCCCCAAGAAAACATTCTCTTTTCAGGAACTGTTGCTTCTAATATTGCCTTTGGACAGAAGGATTATGACGCTGAATTAGTAGAACAAGCGGCAAGAATTGCCAATGCCCATGATTTTATTAAAGAACTTCCACTGGGCTATGACACATGGGTGGGAGAGCGTGGGGTTAACCTCTCTGGTGGGCAGCGTCAACGCATTTCCATCGCTCGCGCCGTTCTCCATAACCCCAAAATCCTGATTCTTGATGAAGCAACTTCAGCACTTGATGCAGAGTCAGAAAGCCTTGTCCAAGAAGCATTACAGCGCTTGATGCACGGACGAACAGTATTCATCATCGCGCATCGTTTAGCGACAATTAGAAACTGCGATCGCATTATCGTTTTAGAGCAAGGTCAAATTGTCGAATCAG
>CASBRC010000086.1 GCA_949128015.1 Synechococcales cyanobacterium PMM_0003 | reverse complement strand
GGCAATACAAAAATATCAAATAACTGCATCAAGTTGGGTAAGTCGTCGAGATAGCCTGTAAAAATAACGCGATCGCAAATCCCTAGTTCTTGAGCTTCTTGTTTCAGAGCAGTTTCTAGATCTCCATTACCTGCGATTACTAAACGAAGATCTCCCTCCCCCCCTCTCGCTGAGGGAGAGGGGAGTTTAGCGAAGGCTTTGAGTAAGTATGTTAGCCCTTTTGCTTCATCGAGTCGCGCGGCTGTACCGAGAATAAGTTGAGTAGTAGGATCGAGATTAAATCTCTGTGCTAGTTCTATTGATTTTGCCGCATCAAGAATAGGCTCTTTAACTCCGTTATAAATCAAATTAAGCTTTTGTGGTTTTAATCCTAATTCGCACAAAAGGTTATATTCTGCTTCACAGACTGCAATTACTTGATTAGCAAACCAATTATTAAACAAGCAGGAAAGTTGATAACTAAGTTTTGCGCTTTCGCCATGATAGCCATGAACTGTGAAAATTATTGGTACTTTCCCTAATGTCAGACGCACGGGTAGCATTAATTCATGTGCGCCATGAACATGTACAAGGTTAATTTTTTGTTCTTTTTGAATCTCTTTGATTCCTGTAATAAGTTCGGGTAGACCTTTAAAAAAATTAAAATCCCATCTTGTAAATTTGCGCTGAGTGATGGGTAATTCTCGGAATTTGGGCGCTCCTTTGCCGTCGGGAGCTAGGAGCGATATTTTGTAGCGATCGCCTAGTCCTTTGATCAGACTGAGAGCTTGTTTTTCTGTACCACCTTGATTGAGATACGGCAAAATAAATAGAATATGTTGTTTCATTATGACGATTATAGTAACTATTGCAGCCTTAATAAAGGCTTAATGGCATTTCGAGAGCATGGGCAAGTAGAAACTCCCGATCGCATAATACCTGTCTAGTTTCGCCGTTATAGACAATTTTGCCTTCACTCAATACGATGGTGCGATCGCAAAGCTCTAGTACCAAATCAAGATCGTGGGTGGCAATTAATTGAGTTTCGCTTAGAGTGAGCAAAAGTTGGATTAACTGACGGCGCGATCGCGGATCGAGTTGGGCGGATGGTTCATCAAATACTAGAACCTGTGGTTGCATCGCTAAAACCCCTGCGATCGCGACCCGCTTTTTTTCGCCGCCAGAAAGATTTTGCGATTGACGGTTTCGATATTTGTCTACGTCCAATCCTACCGCTACTAGAGACTCTGCTACTCTGATTTCTAGAGCTTTACCTCGCAGCCCCTGATTCATTGGGCCAAAGGCAACATCTTCCCAAACCGTTGGCATAAATAGCTGATCGTCGGGATTTTGAAACACTAAACCCACAAAATTCCGAATTGCGGTTAAATTGCGCGGCACGATCGACATTTCGCCAACTACGATTTCTCCTTGCTGTGGCATGAGCAGCCCGTTGAGATGAAGTAATAATGTCGATTTGCCTGAACCATTTGCACCAACGAGCGCGACTTTTTCAGTGGCTTTGATTTGGAGATCAATCTCTTTTAAAGCTTGAATGCCATCAGGATAGACATAACTGAGGTTTTCAATAGAGATGGGATTATGGTGCATATATGTATCATGTATTATTTAGAGCGCTCTGCGCCCTAAATAATAAGGACTTGACCGATCAAGATTATGATCATAATGCACACAATCGCCATGCGATCGCGCCAGCTACCAGACTCTAATTCTGTGACAGTGGGGATACCTTGATAGCCGCGAGCTAGCATCGCTTGATAAATGCGATCGCCGCGATCATAAGTGCGAATGAATAGCATACCCAGCATATTGCCTAGTACTTGTCGCTGCCATGCACGATCAAGACGTTGGAGATTATAGAGATTGCGGGTGGAAAAGTTTCGGGCTGTTGCCGCACGATGCATCGCCTTAAATTCATTTGTCAAAACGCTGATATAACGATACATTGAGGCAAGGATACTCACTAAAAGCGGTGGCATTTTTAGCGTAACGAGAGCTTGTAGTAATAATGGAATGGAAGTAGTGAGGGTGAGAATATTTAGCAGTAGTAGAGATAGAAATGCTTTAATGCTGACACTTCCCAATACCATCAAACCATTAGTAGTAATCTGCAACCATCCCCATTGCCACAAGACTTCACCACCTCCACGAAATAGAGTTCCCAATAGAATCACGCTGATAAAGGCAGACTCGATCGCCATTCGTTTAACGAGAATACCTAAATCAACGTTGCTCCAATAGAGAATTGGTAAAGTCATGGTTCCATAGATTGCCCAAGTCCACCATCGAGCGATTGGTGTGAGTGCGATCGCAAATACGAGTAGAAATATGCATAACAATCGCGTATGGACGGCTAATCTAGTCCATACATTTAAGCGATCGCTCTGGGTTGGTGACAGGCGATCGCTTGGTTCGATGAGAGGAATATGTAGCAGCATAGGTTTAAAAAGTAGAACGATTTGCGTTCTAGATTTGCGTTCTACTTTTGTTTTGGTTCAGTTTTTCGTACCGCTAGTTTACCAACTCCCCATGCTAAGCCGAATACCACTAATGTACCAGTGATACCTGCAAGAGCGGTTGAGACTTTCTCGTTGGGAATAGCTTTGATTGAATATTCTTCAAAAATCTGTGAAAAGGGAAGTTGTTTTGCTGGTGATTCGGCAGTAGCTTTTTCTTCAAACTTTAAATCTTGAGATACGCGATCTAATCCATCAGGATCTTTACTCGCAAATGGAGATATAAAAGCAGCGATACTTAAAGCTAGGGCTAATCCTGAGAATATAAGAATACGATTTTTGTTCATGTATTTAGAGAGAGATAAAAACCAAAAATAAACCAAAACCAGACTTGTCATAAAAGCCTCGCGAAGCGAGGCTTTTATGACAAGTCTGGTCTTTCTAGTGAGTTACCATAAATTAGCTCAGGACGAGTCTTCCAGATAAAGCTGGTCACGGCGAGAGTAATAAATGCTTCACCAATACCGATCGCAAAATGCCACGTTAGCATCGCGGTCATACCTAATGCTAAGGGAACAGTATCTGATAAGGCTAGCAGCACCGCGCAGACTGCCGCCGCGACAACTACGCTAGTCCACGATGCGATCGCAGTGCTGACACTCATACCTAACCATGTATTGCGCCCAATTAAAAATCTAATCCCTTTATACAAATAATAACCACCAAAGGTTCCAATTAATCCCATAATCGTAATATTTGCACCCAGTGCAGTTAATCCACCATCCTGAAACATGACTGACTGCACGATGAAAACCACTGACATCACTAACGAAGCTGCCCAAGGACCCAGCAAAATTCCAGCCAGAGTGCCACCAAGTAAGTGTCCAGACGTGCCACCGACAATCGGAAAATTCACCATTTGTGCAGCAAAAATAAACGCGGCACATACGCCCATTAAAGGGACAGTACGTTCTTTATATTCTGATTGGACGCGATTAAGAGAAAGGGCAATTAATGCGATCGCAATACCTCCTGTGACTAAGCTTACGGGTAAGCTAAGGTATCCATCGGGAATATGCAACGCTAAATGGACTGGGAAGGAAAACATCTAAGCCTCGTGAATATTTGAAAAACTAAATATGCAAGCGTAATAACTGATGTTACGTGGAACTTATGGATTACCAAGAACTAAAGTTCTTGGCTCAAAGCTAAAGTCAGTTAAAACTGACTAATCGATTTTCAATTAACCCGTTTTAACGGGTTTAAGCTTTCAGCCCGCAATTTATTGCAGGGCTTCCACTTAACATAAGCAATAAAACCTATAAAGCTGTGGCGCACGCTGTGCGTGCGCTACAGCTTTATAGGTTTTATTATGCCAAAACAATAACAGAAAACTAGTGTAATAGGGACTATACAGGCTGTCTAGCTAACTGCTACTTGAAAAGGGGCAACGCGCCAGAGCTGTTCTAGCTTTGCCGCAGGCATTGTCAAATATAGGATATCTCCTGCACTTAGAGATGCTTCTAGTAAGTTCCATCCATGAATCGTTTGACAGGAAGTCTCAATGTAAAGTGGCACAAAGTCCGCCGTCATTGATGCTTCACGGACTGGTTTTCCACAGAATGGATGATTGGGAGTAATCATCGTTGCGATCGCAACCCATAGACTGTCAGCGACAATACCATTACCGAGAATTCGTCCACCTAGTGCCGAAGAAGCAAAGGCGGGAGCCGCGATTTCGGGAGGACTGAGAACCGCTTCAAAATCAAATACTTCCTGCGCCATGCTGGCGTAATAAGGATCGTCATAACGCACAATAACGCGACAACGGGGAGCAATTCCTTTCGCATTTAGGGCAATTTCCAGATTGGCGGTGTCGTTACTGGTGACAGCAAGTAAACTTTCGGCATTTTCGAGATTGGCAGCTTTAAGTGTGGTGGGTAGACTCGCATCACCATGAATGACTGGAATATTTTGCGATCGCACTGTGTCCAAAAAGCGATTATTCAGGTCACGTTCAATCACCAGAACTTCGTAACCATAGCTAACCAATTGCATCGCGGTCTGTACGCCAACACTACCCAAACCGCAAATCACAATATGATTGCGCTGTGGTACTCGCGCCGCATCCCAAAAGTTTCGCAGTCTAGATCCGAGAATAAAATCATTTAAAATCGCGTAAAAAATGCCAATCACGGCAGTGCCAATCAGCATCATGATGATCGTAAAAATTTTGATGCTATCGGTCGAATGTTCGACAACCATTTCGTTGCCACCTGCCCCAGTAATCATCCCCACTGAGAAGTAGAGCGCGTCCACTATCGAAATCTTCATTTGAAAACTGGTGTATACCACCGTCGCCGAAAAAATCGTTAACAATAATGCGATCGCTGTAAATAGAACGGCTTTTCCATGTTCATGAAAATGGCGAAAGCCCCTAAATAGCTTCGATATTTTTTGCAATATCGGGCGCGAGGCAGTTCTGACGCTGGGCTGTGTGCCTAATAATAGGCGATCGCCGATTTGTAAAGTCCGACCATTCAGCACAGCACTCACCAGATCGACATTGCTCTCGTCGTAGGGCAAATAATAGATCAGCATTCTCGTGCGATCTTCCCAAAATTCTGACAGAGGCTTACCAAACCAAGGATGCTGATGGTCGATGTATTCTTCATGAATCGGCCATGTTTGGTTAAATAAGCGTAGTTGTCCGATCGCTTGACTTCCCATCGCACTAAAAGCAAACACGGGCGCAGCTAGAGCCGCTACACTCATCGTCAAATGATTGGGTAGGGTCAAGTCTAGGCGCACGCCTAAACTAGCGTTAAACAACCGATTAATAATTCTCACATGGGGATTAAGAACCCTTGCTTGCATCAAAATTGTGAGATTTCGCGTTTCATCAGCTCCCGCCAAAATCAAGGTCTGAGCATCTCTAATCCCTGCGGCTAGCAAAGTCTCTGCCGCCGCCAAATCGCCAATAATAATTTCCGTATCATCCTGATAAATCGGTCGGTCATGAATACCCACAACAAAGCAGCCTTGCTGCTTGAGCAGGCTTAAAATTTTATAACCCGTTCGATCCAGACCACAGATAATAATGCGGGGTTTCATTGCTTATTTGCGCGATCGCTACCCATAGAATGCCTTAAACATCATGATCTATAAATGAGATCGTGACTGTAGCTGATAACACGAATCAAAATTCTTATTGTCAAGGGTTTACTAAAAAAATGCGATCGCATCTACAGTATCTCTAGAAAACCCATTCAAAACGAAGTAATCATGAGTGAGTCAACGATTCAAGCGGTGCAGTTGGATGATGGCACGACGATCTATATCGAGGTTCGGCAACCTATAAATTTTGCGGTTGAGCCAGAAGTTGTGCCAAAAGTTGAGAGCCGTGAGTTATCGCGGGAAGATTTAGGGGGGGAATGCGAAGGGATCGAAAGAGATAATGGTAAAAATGATAACAACAATATTGATGCTGTTGTATTGTAGGAATACGAGTTCAAAATATAGGGACTTAAAAGTTTATGCCACAGGTCATCGATCCAATCTCAATCTCTGCTACCGAAACATTAGCTGACGTAGAGCAAACTCAGGTTGTGCTAAATTTTTCGCTTTCCTTTCAATCTCTTATTGAGATAATTACTAAACTAGGACTTAGG
>CASBRC010000085.1 GCA_949128015.1 Synechococcales cyanobacterium PMM_0003 | reverse complement strand
GCTTATGAAGGCAAAACCCGCCCTCCCCATCTCCCAAACAACAAAGACAACTATGGCTTCTAAGAAAAAACCGCAAAAATCTGCCGTCAAACTGAGTGCTGAAGACTGTTTGCAAATAGCGTGGGAACATCACCAAGCGGGACGTTTGTTAGAAGCTGAGAATTTGTACCGGCAAATCGTAGAAGTCCAGCCGGATTCAGCAAACGTGCTGTGTTTGTTGGGAATAGCGCTGAGACAGCAGGGAAAAATTGCTGAGGCGATCGACTTTTACGATCGCGCGATCGCCCAAAACCCCGATTTTGTAGAAGCACATTTAAACAAAGCCCATGTTTTGATGGATGTCGGCGAAACTCAAAGGGCGATCGCCAGTTACGAACAAGTTATCAAAATACAGCCAAATTCCGCACTAGCCTGCAATAAATTGGGCTGGCTCAAACAGCAACAAGGAGAAACAGACGCAGCAATTGTATATTACCAAACAGCGCTCAAACTAGACCCAAACCTGGTTGAAGCCGCCCACAATTTAGGAAAAATATTTACAGAAAAAAAGCAACTCAACGATGCAGCAGCCTGTTATTTACACGCTTTACAAATAAATCCTAAATTGACCTATTCTCTGCTAGGCTTGGGCAGAGTTTTGCAGCAGCAAGGTAAATTAGCCGAAGCTTTCAACTGCTACCAGCAAGTTTTAGAAATAGAACCGCACAATCCCGAAGCGCAAAACAATATCGGAGCATTTTACCACGAACAAGGCAATACAAAAACAGCCATAGACCACTACCGACAAGCATTAAGCTTAAAGCCGGACTTCGTGGATGCTATTAACAACCTCGGACACGCATTGGTAGATTTAGGCAATTTTAAAGAGGCTTTTTATTGTCACCGTCGAGCCTTGGAATTGCAGCCAGACAACGCCACCGCACACGTCGAATTTAGTTTGACTTTGCTGTTGTTCGGAGATTATCAGCGCGGTTTTGCTGAATACGAGTGGCGGTGGCGCACTCCGACACTACAACCGAGGCAATTTCAACAGCCACTTTGGGATGGTTCGGATTTGCATTCTAAAACTATTTTACTGCACGTTGAGCAAGGCTTGGGCGATTCGATTCAGTTTATTCGCTACGCGCCGATTCTTCGCAGCCGAGGCGCTAAAGTCATCGTGGCTTGCTATCAAGAACTGATGCGGTTGTTTGCGACAGTTGCCGGCATTGAATATTTATCAGTTAGTTTTGAGGATTTACCAGTATTTGACTTTCACGCACCGCTGATGAGTTTACCCAGAATTTTGGGGACAACTCTCGAAACAATACCCGCAAATATTCCTTATTTTACTCCGCCTGCTGAGTGCAAATTTGCGCTGGCTTCTGATGCAAAAGTTAAGGTGGGAATTGTGTGGGCTGGGAGTCCCACGAGGCGGAAAGATCATCAACGATCTTGCAGTTTGAGCGATTTTATTCCATTGTTTGATGTGACGGAAATCGCTTTTTATAGTTTACAAAAAAACTTGTCCGATCGCGATCGCACTTTGCTCAATCACTACTTAGTGCCGGATTTGAGCCCGCACCTGGACGACTTTGCTGATACGGCTTCTGCTATATCTCAACTGGATTTAGTGATTAGTGTCGATACCTCAGTTGCACACTTGGCTGGTGCTTTGGGAAAACCGGTTTGGGTGTTGCTTGGTTTTGCTCCTGACTGGCGCTGGTTGCTGGATCGCGAAGATAATCCTTGGTATCCAACTGCTAGGCTTTTCCGTCAAAGTCAGCCGCAAAATTGGCAAGAATTGGTTCAGGATGTGCAGGCTGCTTTGAGTTTGTTGGCGATCGCAAATTCTGCTACTTATTCCGGCGTTGCTGAATTGGGAGATGAAATCCTCCGGGGCAATCCCCCCGTGGTTGCCCCTACCGCCGACGGGGTAAGCACGGGGGCTTTACCCCTACAAACCCATTATACTTTCATTCAGCAACGCCCTTATTCCGAGGATGATGCGGAAAATCTGCCGCCAGAAAACACAGTCGCGGCTACACTTTCCGTTGCTTCTGCAGCGCTGGAAATGACAGGCGCTAGCGTGGTTGAGGATAGCCAAAAAATATTTTTGACAGCGGGAGAAGTGCTGGCTAACCGCGTAGCGATCGAGCAATTGCCGCACATTGAAACATCTATTCCCAGCGCCACTAATGGGGAAACTTCGGTTTTTTTAGAGGATTTATTGCAGCAAGCAGAAAAATTCATGGAAACAGGCGAGAAGCCAGAGGCAAAATCCCTTTACGAACAAATCATATTTCTCGATCCAAATTGCGTACAAGCTCGGATTAATTATGGTTTTCTCAAACAGGAAAATGGCGAATTAGACGCAGCTATCCCCCATTACCAACAAGCTTTGGCCCTGGCTCCAGATATTCCTCAAACAGCTTACAATTTGGCAAAGATTTTTGAGGAACAAGGTAAAGTTGAAGAGGGAATCGCGCTTTACGAACAAGCTCTAGTCGCAGATCCGGATTTCGTACCCGCACTGATAAATTTAGCGGTGGCGCTGCAAGAAAATGGCAAACTTTTAGAGGCTGTTAACCTCTATCGGCGGGCGCTAGAAATTAATCCGTATAGCTGGGAAGCTTACAACAATCTGGCAACAGTTTTGCAAGAACAAGGCAATTTAGAAGATGCCCTAGAATATTATCACAAAGCTTTAGAATTACTGCCGGATTTTGTGGAAGCTATTAACAATTTAGGCAGGACTTTTCTGGAAAAAGGCGCGGTAGAAGAGGCGATCGCCTGTTACAGACGGGCGATTTCTTTAAATCCAGATCATGCTAGCGCTCACCTCAATTTGTCCTTGGCTTTGCTGTTGGCGGGAGATTTGGAAAATGGTCTGGCGGAATACGAGTGGCGCTGGAAAATTAATGAATTTAAAATAGGTCATTCCTGTTTTTTGACTGGGCCTGAAAATACAGTTTCGGCGAGAGAATACCGGCCGCTTTGGGATGGTTCCGATTTGCATTCTAAAACTATTTTGCTCCACGCCGAACAAGGTTTGGGCGATTCGATTCAGTTTGTGCGCTACGCTGCGATCGTTAAAAATAAAGGTGGTAGGGTAATTGTTGGCTGTTACCCGCAATTGCAACGTTTGTTTGCAACGGTTGAAGGTATTGATTTGCTAATAGTTAAAGGCGCGCCGCTACCGGAATTTGACGTGCAAGTGCCGATGTTGAGTTTGCCCTATGTTCTCGGTACAAGGCTCGAAACAATCCCGGCAACTACTGCTTATTTATCGGTGCCTGCGGGTGCTGAATTTACGCTTTTGCCGGGACGCAATTTGAAAGTTGGGATTGTCTGGGCGGGGAATCCCAAACACCGCAAAAACAAGCAGCGTTCGTGCAGTTTAAGTCAGTTTCTGCCGCTTTTGGAGGTGGCGGGGGTAAGTTTTTACAGCTTGCAGAAAGAGGTTTTAGAGGCCGATCGCGCGCTGTTGAATCAAACGCCGCTCGTCGATTTGAGCCCGCATTTTGGGGATTTGGCTGATACTGCGGCTGCGATCGCCAAACTGGATTTAGTGATTACTGTCGATACCGCTGTCGCCCATTTGGCGGGGGCTTTGGGCAAACCGGTGTGGATTTTGCTGGCGTTTTCCCCGGATTGGCGCTGGTTGTTGGAGCGCGAAGATAGTCCTTGGTATCCCAGTGCAAGGCTGTTCCGCCAACGGGAAAGGGGGGACTGGCAGGGGGTTTTTGAGCGGGTGGCGGAGGCTCTAGGCGCTGTTTCCGCAGCATTTGTGCCGTCGGATTCTGCGGATGCAGAGTTGCGATCGGGCAGAGATTTGCAGCAGCAGGGCAATTTGGGCGGTGCGATCGAATGTTATCAGCGGGCGATCGCGATCGATCCAAATTACGCCGCAGCCTACAGCAATTTAGGCGTTGTCAAACAGCACGTCGGGCGCTTGACAGAGGCGATCGCGCATTACCAACAAGCGCTAGAAATCGACGGGAATTTGGCCGAAACGGCGAGCAATTTGGGCAGCGCGCTGGCGGAAGCAGGGGAGACAGCAGGGGCGATCGCACAATACCAGCGGGCGCTGTCTTTGAACCCGAATTGCGCCGAAGCGATGATTAATTTGGGGCTGCTGCGGGAAGAAGAAGGGAAGGTGGTGGAGGCTTGCTCGCTTTACCAGCAAGCGATTCAAGTCAATCCTGATTGCGCGGCGGCTTATTTTAATTTGGGCATTGCTTTGGAAAAACAAGGGGAGGAAACGGGCGCGGATTACGATCGCGCGATCGCGAATTACGAAAGGGCGATCGAGCTCGATCCCAATTATTTCGACGCTTTGCACAACTTAGCATACGCCTCGATCCGGCAGGGCCGAGTTGCAGATGCGATCGCGTATTACGATCGAGCTCTGGCGCTGCAACCCGATTTGGCAGCAAGCGATCTGGCTTTCGGGAGTTGGCTGTCAAACCAAGATAAGTTAGATGAGGCTCTAGCCTTTTGCCAGCAAGGGATTCAGAAATATCCAGCCAGTGCGGGCGCTCGCTGCAATCTGGCAATTGTCTTGCACAAACAAGGCAAAATTCAAGATGCGATCGCCTGCTATCAGCAAGCTTTGAGCCTGAAACCAGACTTTCCCGAAGCTTTGAACAATCTTGCTAAAGCTTTTGAGGAAGCGGGAAAAACGACGGAGGCGATGGATTGTTACAATCGGGCGATCGAACTCAAACCCGGTTATGTCAATTCCCTCAACGGTTTGGGAAACATTTTGCACCAAAGCGGACAATTTGCCGGTGCTGTCACCTATTACGATCGAGCAGTTGAATTCAATATCGCCAACCCAGAATCTCACCTAAATTTAGCTTTAGCATTGCTGCTGGCTGGAGATTTTCGGCGCGGTTTTGCAGAGTACGAATCGCGGCTGGTGGTTGAACAAAAACAGTCCCCGCAATACAACTTTCTCCAACCGATTTGGGACGGCAAAGATTTGGATGTGTGTTTTGTGCCGGATTGGCGGTGGATGTTGCAGCGCGAAGACAGCCCTTGGTATCCCACTGCGCGTCTGTTTAGGCAGTCAAAGGCGGGTGATTGGGATGGCGTTGGCGATCGGATAAAAGCAGCCCTAGAACAGCTAATTTTTAGTTCTAAAAGGGCGGGCACGGGGGCACCGCCCCTACGGATTCTAGAGGTGGCACATCAAAATCCCCTCCCACAAACCCCGCCACAAATCACAGGAATCGGCATCAGTTGGCCAGTCAGCATCACCAGCGGCTGGGGAATTTACGGCATGAATTTAACACTGCAACTGCTGCGAAATCCCGCCTGGGAAGTAGCACTTTTAGTACCGCCATCCATCACCTCAGAATCGCTCAATCCGCTGCACAAATCGCTGTTATGGTAGTGCTTTTATGTAAAGGATGGAGGATAATACCTCTATGTCCAGTCTTTTGAGGAGTCTCATCATGAAACCCTATCTAATTTGTCCCACTTGTGGTTCTGACGATGTGATGAAAAATGGGATGACTCGTCGGGGAAAACTTTCACCACAAATGTCGCGACTGTGGTCGGCAGTTTGTCGAAAATCCGAACTTGGACACCCAAAGACATCGACACATTGGCAAAAATTGAGTTACTTCTCAAGAGAGCGGATTTCCCTCGCTGGTATTGCCCTCCTTCATGGGCGTTTCTGAGAGCTGGCTCCTCTCATTATGTGAACCACTTGTATGCAATAGAACTCAAAGCCACAGTCATCCCGAAAGAAGTTGGAAACATACAGTCCAAATGGATGAACTCTGGTATGAAAGTAGACGACAAAGGGAATAAACAATGGGTCTGGTTAGCAATGGATACCAAGACTCGGGAAGTGATCGGATGTCATATTGGAGACCGCTCCTCGAAGTCGGCTCTTGCATTATGGGATTCACTACAAGCCGTGTCTATCGCCAATGTGCCAAGATTTATACCGATCACTGGGAAGCCTATGCCGTAGTTTTACGCCCGTAAAAGGCATAAGTCCGTCGGCTCCGAAAGCGGATTAACCAGTTACATTGAACGATTGAACAATACTCTCAGGCAACGAATTTCGCGATTGGTCAGGAAGACGTTATCGTATTCTAAAAAGTTGGAGAATCACAAGGGTGCTATTTGGAACTTCATTCATGACTACAATCACCAAATCCGATTAGGAATGCTGAAAGTTCAACCGCCTCAATTTTCTCCATCCTTTACATAAAAGCACTACCGCTATTTGGTCGGTCATCAAAGAAACGTGCCGCTGCAATCCCTCTCCCAGATATTCAACCCATAATTCCCAGTGCGGAGCATCTTTTTGTAGTGCGAAAATACCTGCATTTATAGTTGGATAGGTGTGCAACTGTTGGGCAATTTTTTCGCCGAAAGCTACTTGATAATCACGATAAACAAATTCCCAATACCAAGGCTGTTTGCCGTAAGCTAAATAATAGCCTCTGTCTAATTCTGGAGCAACTGCTAAACCGCGTTTTGCCGCGCCTTTAACTAACAGTTCAACAGCTTGCCAATCTTGTACCCAAGCATCGGCATCTATCCACAGGTAGATGTCAAAATTGGGGAAGTAGCGGCGCAAAAAAGGACGTGCTAAAAGTCCTTTGAGATAGTGAGGAGCTTCGTTTTTACCTGGAAAGTCAAAGTCCAAATCAGGTTTTTGAATGAAATTAACTTGTGTTTCCAGCCACTGCAATTGTTCGGGAGTGCAGCCGAGATCGAAAAAGCCGATCGCCACATTTGCACCCTCGGATTTTTCCCGCACCGATAAAATAGTACCTCGCACCAGTTCAAAGTAATTTGCATCGGCAGCCGTAATGATGATAATCTGCATAAATATAGGATTTCTGGTTAAGGATTGGGCATCGGGCATTGGGCATCGGGCATTGGGCATCGGGCATTGGGCATTGGTTAAATACTTCCCTCTTCATGACCTCCGTTACATCCGTTACATAATCCGTTGCCGAACTTCCTTCTTCCTTCTTCCTTAAAGTATACTATTGAGGATGACTTATGAAAAACCCAAAAGGAAAAGTTTATCTAGTCGGTGCGGGGCCTGGAGATTGTAACTTGATGACAGTGCGATCGCACCAACTGCTATCCCAAGCAGAAGTCTTAATTTACGACGCTCTCATCGACATCCCACAACTCGAATTAATCCCAATAACTTGTCGGAAAATCGAAGTCGGAAAACGCGGCGGCAAACCTTCAGCCCAGCAGCAAGAAATTAACCGCTTGCTGGTAGAACATTGCAAATTAGGTAAACAAGTTGTGCGGCTCAAAAGCGGCGATCCGTTTATTTTTGGTCGCTCCAGTTCCGAAATTCAAGCATTGATTACGGCGGGGTGCGAGTTTGAAGTAATTCCCGGAATTTCATCAGCATTTGCCGCTCCTTTACTAGCAGGAATTCCCCTCACAGATCCGGTAATGAGCCGCTGTTTTGCTGTGATGAGCGCCCATGAACCCGATGCTCTGGAATGGGAAGCTTTAGTGCGGATAGAAACTTTGGTAATCTTGATGGGAGGGCGCAATTTAAGCGAGATAATTTGGCAATTGCAAAAACACGGACGATCGCCCGAAACTCCGATCGCCATTATCAGAGATTGCAGCCGCCCCGAACAGCAAATCTGGATTGGCACACTCTCCGACATTGTACAACAAACAACAGGTGAATCTCTATCGCCTTGTGTGATCGTCATTGGGGAAGTAGTCAGATTGCGCGAATTTTTAATCCAGCCAGCCAGCACAAACATGAGCCATACAACAGCCACCGCTAACCACAGCCAGCCACTAGCCGGAAAAACGATTTTAGTCACCCGCGCAGCTTCCCAGTCAGGTCAATTTAGCGATCGACTCCAGCAACTAGGTGCCCGCGCGATCGAAATGCCAGCCTTGGTAATTGGTGCGCCTTCGAGTTGGGAACCATTAGACAGCGCGATCGCCCAATTGTCAAGCTTTCACTGGTTAATTCTCACATCCCACAACGCTGTAGACTGCTTTTTTCAAAGATTGCAAGCAAAAGGCAAAGATGCGCGCAGCTTGTGTGGCATTAAAATCGCAGTAGTTGGGAAAAAAACAGCAGAAAGTTTGCGATCGCACTCTCTACAACCAGACTTTAGTCCCCCTAACTTCGTCGCCGATTCCCTAGTCGAAAACTTCCCCTGGAAGGGCGGGCACGGGGGCGCCGCCCCTACAAACTGCAAAATTCTATTTCCCAGAGTAGAAAGCGGCGGTAGAGAAGTTTTAGTTAAAGAATTCACCGCCAAAGGAGCGCAAGTAATCGAAGTACCAGCTTACCAATCTTGCTGTCCCGAAACCATCGATCCGATCGCCCTAGCTGCGCTCCAAAATCAAGCCATAGATATCATAACCTTTGCCAGTTCCAAAACTGTGCATAACTTTTGCCACCTGATCGAAAAAACTCCCGAATTCTCCTTGTCTAAGGATTGGCTAGAAAGCGTTTGCATCGCATCCATCGGCCCCGAAACTTCCAAAAGCTGCCAAAATTTATTGGGCAAGTTAGACGTAGAAGCCACAGAATACACCTTAGATGGGTTGACTGAGGCGATCGTCCAATGGGCAACAAAACATCAAACTTTATAACTTTACTCTACTCTTCAGTCTGCGGAGGCAGACTTCGTTTGTGTAGACGCGGTTTCAACCGCCCTCTTCAGTCCGCGAAGGCGGACTTAGTTTTTATAGCAGCGGTTTCAACCGCCGAATTTTACCTGTCAACTGTCAACTGTCAACTGAATGAAGGGTAGCCCTTGATTATCTGCTCTGTAAGTTGTAAAATGGTTGTAAAATAACGAGGAGGAAACATGACCGCAAAAGACCAACTTCTTCAAGAACTTGACCAAGTACCAGAACCGGTGCTGCTGAAAGTGCTTGAATTTGTACTTTCCTTGAAAACTGAGGAAGAACAAAAACTAGAATCCAAAACATGGCAGGCATATCTAGATTCAGAACGCGAAAGAAAGGAGGTTTAT
>CASBRC010000084.1 GCA_949128015.1 Synechococcales cyanobacterium PMM_0003 | reverse complement strand
TTAAAATATCAAGACATCACCCAAAAGATTATTGGCGCATCCTTTGAAGTCCATAAATTTCTAGGCAACGGATTCCAAGAAGTAATTTATCAACGCGCATTAGCCCATGAAATGCGACAGGTAGGATTAGAATTTGCGAGAGAAATTGAACAGCATATCTACTACAAAAACTTACCAGAGCCAATAGGTACACGACGAGCTGATTTCGTGGTTGAAAGTAAAGTATTAGTCGAATTAAAAGCAGTGATCCAAATGGATGATGTGCATTTAGCACAAGCACTTAGTTACCTCAAAGCTTATAAACTCGAAGTAGGACTATTGATTAACTTCGGTAGCAAAAGTTTGATTTTTAAGAGGCTCGTGTTATCTAACAAATAAAACATCTGAATCGCGGATTAAATGGATTAAAGGATTGCACGGATTTTTAGATAATATACAGCGCTTGGCGCTGTATATTAAAAATCAGCGTAATCCCTTAATCCGCCTAATCCGCGATTCAGACGTTATGAATTATTGGCTTGTAAAATTCGCACCGTTTCGATATAGTTGGCAAGAAATTTTGCGTAATGGCAAATTTGAAATCTATTCCGTTCGCAATCCCCAAGCGCGTAACAACCTCAAAGCGATGCAACTAGGCGATCAAGTGTTGTTTTATCACAGCCAAGAAGGTAACTGCATCATGGGTAAAATGCAAGTAACCGTAACTGCTCACCAAGACCCAACCACTGACGATCCTAAATGGTTAAGTGTTACCTTTGAGCCGATCGCTAGTTTTGAAAAGCCAACATCATTAAGCCAGATTAAAGAGGTTAAAGAATTAGCGCATATTGGTTTAGTCAAGCAACCAAGACTGGCAGTAATGCCATTAAGTGAAAGTGACTTTGAGGCGATTGAAAGCTTACAAAACCAACTTACTAATTAAAAACTCAATGCAAGCATGCCAGTAAAAAAATCGCCTTTGGCAGATGAGGCTAAATTAATTTACAGCAAATCCCGAACAAACCCACCACTAGATTTTTTGTAAAAGCCCCGCGAGGCGGGGCTTTTACAAAAAATCTTGGTTTGGTTTGTTCGGGATTTGCTGTAACTAGTAGGTAGATCATAGGCAAGTGCGATCGCCAACATAATTAATCTTTCAAGACATTCACGCATCGTTACAGTTTACCGACAGGAAATTGAAAATGCGATCGCTACAGAATTAGGTGATGGAGTTAAGGAATTTCTAGCAAAGAAATCACCCCACCCTAACCATCCCCTTGCAGAGCGGAGGGAACAATATCTCTGGTTTTCCCCTTTGCAAGGGGGATTAAAGGGAGTAAGTCCGACTTATGCGTTTTACAGGGTATTTTCTTTCTTGGAAATATCCTTATTAGTATATCCTTAATGACAATCATAAAATAGTGATGCTTTTATGATAAAAGCTTGCAATCCTTGCTGTGTAAGAGCTTTTAATTTTAATTCCTTACCATTATTTCTTAATAGGTCTAATTTGCGATCGCAACATCACAAATTAAAAATGCGATCGCGATAAACTTCTCAACAAAAAAAAGAAGTCGGCACGATTGCGCCGACTTCTTTTTTTTGATTTTAATCTACACCTTCAATACGATCTTCGAGTTCTTGATATAGCTCACGAAGCCTATCAAGATTCTCTTCACTGGTTTCCCAATAGCCTCGACCATTGACTTCTAGCAAAGTGCCGACAATCTTACGGAACGAATTGGGGTTGAGATTTTTGAGGCGATCGCACATCTCTTTATCGTTCACATAGACATCATTGACATCTTCGTAGACCCAGTTATCCACAGCCCCAGCCGTTGCCGACCAGCCCATCGTGTTCACAAGGCGCTTCGAGATTTCGCGCACACCTTCATAACCACTCTTGAGCATTCCCTCATACCATTTCGGATTGAGAATCTTGGTGCGGGTATCGAGGCGTACAGTCTCAGTCAGCGTGCGGACTTGAGCATTCGCAGTTGTGGTGTCAGCGACAAAAGAAGTGGGCTTTTTGCCATCTTTGCGGAGGCTGCCAACTAATTTTGTGGGGTCAGAGTCGAAGTAGTGGGATACATCGGTGAGACTGATTTCTGATGAGTCGAGATTTTGGAAGGTCATGTCAACGGTCTTCAACGAAGCTTCGTAAAGCTGACGCTGTTGGGTGTTGCTGACATTGCCACCAAAGGCGAAGGACTTGCGAGACAGATACATCTGTTGCAGTTCTTCTTCGTTTTCCCATGTGCTGTTTTCTACAGCAAGGTTAACGTTGGAGGAATAGGAACCCGATGAGTTGCTGAATACGCGAGTAGCAGCTTGGTTGATGGTTAAGCCAAACTCTTCTGCTTGCGCGATCGCATGTTTCCGCACAAAGTTCATTTCCAAAGGCTCATCGGCTTCGGCTGCCATTCTCACGGCGCGATCGATCAAGTCCATTTGATTGACAAACAAATCGCGGAACACGCCTGAGCAGTTAACGACTACATCAACGCGAGGTCTACCCAATTTTTCAAGAGGAGTTAACTCTAAACGGTTGATGCGACCGAGGGCATCAGGCATGGGCTTTACGCCGATCATGCAGAGGACTTGAGCGAGGGATTCGCCGTAGGTCTTGATGTTATCGGTTCCCCAAAGGACGACGGCGATCGTTTCGGGATAGACTCCATTGTTGTCACTACGTTGACGCTCTAGGAGTCGTTCGACTACGACTTCCGCAGCTTTCACCGCCGCACTGGTGGGAATCGAATTCGGATCGAGAGCGTGCATATTCTTGCCAGTCGGTAATACCAAAGGATTACGGATTGGGTCACCACCGGGGCTAGGCAGAATATAGTCACCTTCGAGGGCTTTAATCAATCCACCAAGTTCGTTGTCGGCAACGATTTGTTTGAGGCAGAACTCTAAAAATTCAAATAGCGGCTTGATTTCATCTTTATTGATGTTGGCATAACCAGCTTCTTGGAATACTTCGATCCAAGGTTCGACTTTACCCATTCTGAAGAAGTTGAGAACTGAGAGCTTAGAGACTTTGCCATCGTCATCAGCTTTAGCTTTGACCAATGCACCAACGGCTTTGTTAGCCACAGCGCGAATGGTCGCTAAAAGTTCGACATCGGCGTAAATGCCTTTGTCGCTAGACTTGTAAAGCAGTTCGATATCACGTCCGATACATTCACACATGGTGCGAAGCAAAGACTTCATCTTGTCTTCGGGGCGATCAAAACT
>CASBRC010000083.1 GCA_949128015.1 Synechococcales cyanobacterium PMM_0003 | reverse complement strand
GTTCTTAGCGCTTCTTTTTAGTCGGGTTCGCTTCGCTTTCGCTCGTCTCTCCCTTCAGCGCTTTACTAATCTATCAGCACTATATTGCTTTGTCAAGCGTTTTCTCGAAAGTCCTTTTTCTTTGTTTCTTGTACTTTGCATCTATCGCTCTCTGAGAGACGGTTTAAGGTAGTAAATTTTACTCAGAAAGCTAGGATTTATAGGGATTACTCAAGAGAATAGATCTATTGATTGACGATGTAGGGTGAAGGGGTTGGTTGTATTTGTCCCGATCGCACTAAAGCTTGGTAGATGAAAGCGGCGACTTCAGCTCTGGTAGATGGCTGATTAGGATTTAAAAGTTTTAGATTGGGATAGTTGACAACCATACGGTTCTCGGTTGCCGCAGCAACGCTGTTACGCGCATAGGCAGGAATAGTTGCTGCATCTGCGTAGGTTTGTAAGGTTGATTCAGTGGGTTTAGTAGGTGTATAACCTAGTCCATTGGCTAGAGAGACGAGAATTTGGACACGAGAAATATTTTCATTGGGTCGAAATGTCGTGGCGGAATAACCTGACATAAAGCCCGTGGTATAAGCTTTTTGAATGGCAGTAGTTGCCCAGAAATTTGAAGCAACATCAGTAAAAGTGGCGTTACTGCGGACGGGAGCCTTGTTCATAGCTTGGCTGAGAAGTGCAGCAAATTGTGCTCTTGTAACAGGAGCGTTGGGACGAAAACTACCGTCAGGAAAGCCTTTAATAATGTTTCTGGTGGCTAGCTCTTGGATGAAAGTTTCCGCCCAATAGTTTGAGGGAACATCTTTGAAAGAAATTTGAGGTGTGGGGGTAGAGGGTGGAGTGAGCGGTGATGTTGATTGAACAATTTCAACTGAACCTTGGACTCGTTTGGGATCAGCTTCGTTGCCGATCGCAATAACTGTGACCCCAGAAGCGTTGTTGATATCAGTTTGCTTATTGTTTTGAAAAATATTTTGACCAGGGCTAACAGTTGTACCAAGATCGACAGTGGGTTGCCCATTGCGATCTTTCAAAATTACTAGTCCATTTTCTTGGTTGTTAGCAATGAGATTATTGCGAAATGAGGGAGTAGATAGATTAGAGACAATGATGCCGCCACGGTTGTTGATGATGCGATTAGAGATGACAGATACTTGTGACTTTTGCCCGATTGCCAAGCCAAATCCAGTGTTATCAAAAGTATTAGACTGAATTTGTCCTGTACTCATACCGACGGCTGAAAGACCATTTGCACCATTTTTGGTGAAAATGTTGCGGGTAACGTTGGCGGAAGTTACACCTGTCAAGAAAACACCATCATGGTCAGAGTTGACAAATGTATTGTTGGCAATAGTGACATTTTGGGCAGATTCGACCCAGAGTGCGTAGCCTCTAGTATTTTTATTGGTGAGGGTGATGCCTTCGATACGAGCACCGCTCTCTGTAAGCATGGCAATATTTTGGCGAGCAAAAGTGGGGCTAACGAAGCTACCACCACCTGAAATAATAATTTCTTGCCCTTGATTGGTGGGGTTGCCGCGCAAAGTTACACCTGCGGGAATTGTGAGTGGGAATTGCTCACCTGTTGCGGCGGAGTAAGTTCCAGAAGCTAGTTGAATAATCGCGCCGTTTTGAGGGCTTTTCTTGAGAGCGGCAGTTATTGACTGTAAGGGCTGATCGGCTGAGATACCTAAATTAGTATCTGAGCCATTGGGGGAAACAAAAATAACTGTATTGGCTTGAGCAATTTGTAGAGTGTTTAGCGAAGTTGGGCTAGCTGGTTTGCTATTTTGAGAGATCGCTGACTCAGATAATGTAACAATTTGCGATAGTCCAAAAGTGAAAAGAAATGCAAGTCTCAGAGATGTCCGTGAAAATGACATAAATTTATCCTCTACAATTTATTTAAGTCTCAAATTAAGTCTTGGATATGTCGAGCTTGACGCAAAGCACCTCAAATAGTTTCTTGAGTCACTCTTGTGGTCTAGTTTTCAAAACTCCAACTAAATATACAGCCAAGCCTTGATTTTGTTCGATTTTGGTTTTCTACCGATAGAGGTATTTGTGAGTTCACTTCCTATCCCATCTCATATTCACTATGAACTTTTACTTCAGTTGCTGGAGCGTCAGACGTTGCCAGCCCTACGCAATGAGATAAAACAGCCTCATCTAGCAATAAAAATGAATGTTTCTAGAGAGCATCTTCAGGCTGCAATTATTAATTTAAGAAAAGCTTTTGCGTTGCAGAAACAGGTTGAAGATCTGTGCGAATATCACGGTATTCAAGTTTCTTATCGTTGGTCTTTGAGTGAATCAGAGCAAGAAATGGGTAAATCGTTAAAAGAGATTTCTAGTCCGTTACCGAAATCAGAACCATAAAACAGAGTAGCGCCGTAACGCGCCGCCTACTTTGTTTTATGGTTTGCAATTGTGACGGAATTGTTACAATGTGGAAAAGTTATTTATAAATATTTATGGTTCAGGCTGTATCAACTACTTTTTCACGAGAAGATTGGCAAAAGGGGTATGAGTCTCTGAGGACTGAGCAATCTTATTGGATTGATGAAATCGAAGGACAAATACCTCTAGAACTAGAGGGGACGTTATTCCGTAATGGTCCTGGACAACTTGATATTAATGGGCAGAAGTTTGGGCATCCCTTTGATGGCGATGGCATGATCTGCGCGATCGCATTCAAGGATGGCAAGGCGCATTTTGTAAATCAGTTTGTCAAAACTCCTGAATTTCTTGCCGAGCAGAAAGCAGGAGAAATCTTATATCGAGGCGTGTTTGGAACCCAAAAGGCTGGGGGATGGCTAAGTAATATTTTCGATTTAAAAAATAAAAATGTCGCCAATACAAATGTGGTGTACCAAGGCGGCAAGCTATTAGCTCTGTGGGAGGCTGCTCGTCCTTATTCGATCAATCCTAAAAATCTCGATACTTTGGGGCAGGAGACTTTTGATGGCAAATTGGCGGCGGGACAAGTTTTTACGGCACATCCTAGAAGGGATGATCGTACAGGTGATTTGTGGGGATTTGGGGTACAACCAGGTCCAAAGTCTACGATTTCGATTTATCAGGTAAACAATCTCGGCGAATTATCGACGGAATCTCAGGTAAAAGTTTCAGGATTCTGTTTCTTGCATGATTTTGCTTATACGCCCAATTTTCGGATTTTCATGCAAAATCCTGTGTCTTTTAAGCCTTTACCTTTTATATTGGGATTTGCTACGGCAGGAGAATGTATTGAATTAAAGCCAAATGCACCTAGTCAATTTTTGTTGATCGATCGCCAAGGTAATCTGCAAGCCATAGAAACTGATCCTTGTTTTGTCTTTCATCATTGCAATGCCTATGAACAAGGTGATGAGATTATTGTGGATTCGGTTTGCTATCCTGACTATCCCAAGTTAGAGCCGAATACAGATTTTCGGGAAATTGATTTTGACAAGGTGATTGCGGGGCAGTTATATCGCTTCACGATTAATCCTAAGCTTGGCACGGTGAACCGTGAACTGATCTTAGAGCGTTCCTGCGAATTCCCTGTAGTACATCCCCGTTGTGTGGGGCAGAAGCATCGTTATGCCTATATTGGCGCGATCGCAAAAGAGTCGGGTAATGCACCTTTGCAAGCGATCGCAAAAATCGATATGGAAACAGGCAAGCAAGAATTTCATAGTTTTGCACCACGTGGCTTTATCGGTGAGCCAATTTTTGCCCCTCGCAATCGTAGTGCTGATAGCACCGAAGATGATGGATGGGTGCTGACTTTAATTTTTGATGCGGAGCATAATCGCTCGGATCTGGTAATTCTAGATGCTCAGAATATTACGGATAAACCTGTAGCGACATTGCATTTAAAGCACCATGTGCCTTACGGGTTACATGGTAGCTTCACAAATGAAATTTTCTAAAAGTCTGAATCACGGATTAAAAGGATTAAGGGATTACACAGATTAAAAAATCTGTGTAATCCTGTAATTCGTTTAATCCGTGATTCGGAATTTAATTGTAAAGATCTAGCGGGAAATGCCCATGTGTACCGCTATAGCCATCAGTAAAATCTGTGTGCAAAGATATCAACACACCACGATATGCACCTTTGTAATTGTCAGAATGATAGCGGCGACTACGGGGATTGTATTTGATATAAACTCCATCCGCGATCGCAGTCAAGTCAGCTTCAGGCAACTCATAGCGAAAATGAGCGGCATAGTTTTGTAAGGCTTGCAAAGCTTCGTCTGTAGTATCAGCACAGATCCCAAAAATGTGATAATCAGCCTGTTTAGTTAAATAATCTAAGGCTTCACAAATTTGCGATCGGCGCTCTAAAGTTGCAGATTCTATATCTAAGTCGCTTAGTTCCCAGAGGACGCGCTCAGCATCGGCGATGGTTAGATTATTGCTCATGGGTTTCTAAGTTAAGGAGGAACTAAATTATATATGAATATTAATGAAGAAATTGCCCGTTTACGAGATCTCATGCCTGCATCTTGGCGAATGGTAACAGCAACTAAATCTAAGCCTGATCAGATTGAAGTAATCGCAAGTTTACAAATTTTACCTTGGCAAAAAGGAACGCAAATAAGTATAAATTTTCGGTTGTGGCGACAATTGCCTGAAGCTCAGAGAGATTTGTTGTTACTGCATGAGATAAGCTGGCGACAGCAGACTAAATGGCTACAAACAGGTGCTTATCAGGGTATTGCCGTCGCGGCTTTAGTCGGTGGAGTTATTGAAACCGTTCAAGGTGACGTAACAGGAATTGCGATCGCCTTATTACTTGGAACTATCGGAATCAATCAAATTTTACGTAAGCAGAAAAGCTCGCAAATACAAGTACAAGCTGACAATGAAGCAATCGAGGTTGCCCAAAAGCGAAATTACAGAGAATTTGAGGCAGCTAAAGCTTTACTTGATGCGATCCCTGCTGCGGCAAAGTTAGCAGGACGTAATATACCAGAGTTTACTGAATTAATCCGTTGTCAAAATCTAAGGGCGATCGCGGGCTTATCAAAAACCACGATTCCAGAGACAGGTATTCATGAATTCTGAGTAGACCTGCAAGACATAAATTTTTATAATTAGAATTGCTAAGCAAAATTAGTTTCATATTTAGAATTGCTAATTTTGTGCTAGGAGCTATACTTTTATAAGATTAAATACGCTGTACTCAGCACATCTAATCCCCAAGATAAAAGGATTTCATATGAGCAGTTGTAGAAATGCACTAGAAGAATTGGTAATCGAAGAAGCAGAGGCGCAATATAAGCGCTTGGGTACTGATGTCAAAAATCGCGTTGATCTTAGTGAAGTAATCGGTTACACACTCAATCGCTTGCCGCCAATGTATGCAACTACTCAGCGCGGATGGGTACAGCAGCGCAAAAGAGCTGATCAAGAGTTAGGAGGGGCGATCGCCAAGACTGTGCGAAATGGCTTTCTGAGTACCCAAAGTGATGTATTAAGGCAAAATGATCCAATTCCTGCTCACGAGCTAATTAGTCAAGCGCGATCGCTCTTTAAGTTACGCAAATTATTTAGTAAAGACTATCTCAAGTGGAAAGATGTCCCTGAGATTGTTCGAGACGCTTTAGATTCGGGATACTATCAGAGCCTCTCTAATGGCACATATGTCAGCTTAGACCGACGTAATTCTCTTTTAGCGCGCAGTTATGCAGTGCGTCGTAAAAAAGTGCCAATTGTGACTAATACATCTAGGGTGTCTAAAACTGAGAAAGATATCTCATCTGAAATTAAAGACTTTGAGTCATACATGTCGGGGACGATTTATCGATATAGCAATATTCTTGAAAGTCTTGTGGCAGCGATCATTGAGCGCCGCGTCAATCGCCTTGACGAAGCAATTCAGAAAAAAATCAGCATTGATGATGTGGCTGCATATGTTCTTAATCGTCTGCCTCCCATGTATGCGACCAGTCGTCGTGGATTACAAAATCTGAGACAAAGAGTCAAGTCTGAAATGACTAATCAAATTATCAGCATTGTCAAGGAAGCTTTAAATAAGGTAATTCAGGCTCCTGAACGATCTTTATCACCTTTACCTTTTGAGAAATTTAATCTGGAGCTAGAAGATACTTTAGTGCAATTGCGAGAATTGCTGCAAAGAGAAGATATTACATGGCGCAACATTGCAGAAACTATTGAAGAATGCTTAAGAGAGCCTAAATCTGGTTATCCAACTTGGCGCGCAAAGCACGATGTGTGATTAATAAAACCCAAATATGATTCGGCGGGCAAAGCCCGCCGAATCATATTTGGGTTTTAAAATGTATAAGTTATTTTGTTTGCGATCCTAAGCATTATCCCGATTGCTATAGTAGCAATAGTAAATTTATTCACAACTGAATCAAACCAACTAACATGCTTAGCCCTATTTTGCAAACTAAGATCGAGAGCCAGATCAGCAACAATAAAATCATGCTCTATATCAAAGGAACTCCTCAACAACCTCAATGTGGTTTTTCAGCAGCAATCGTACAGGTTTTTAATTCGTTAGGACAACCTTACGAGACCGAAAATATTCTCGAAGATGGTGAATTACGCCAAGGGATGAAGGAGTTTTCTAGCTGGCCAACTTTTCCACAAATTTATGTGGGTGGTGAATTTGTCGGGGGCTGTGACATCGTGATGGAACTCAACAATAACGGTGAACTTGCCAAGATCGTTCAAGATGCGATCGCATAAAAAAAATTAAAAATGGGCGCTTCGCGCTCATTTTTAATTTTATAAAACATTTTCTAAGGCTCGCCTTGTTCTCTTCCAAGCCCAAGAACCAAGTGCAAAAACGATCAAACTAAAAACAATTAAAACTATCTGAAAACCAATTTGTTGCTTACCGCCGTTTTGTGTGCCAAATACCCCTGTTAAAAAATCTAAAGAGACGGCAATCAAAGCCAGAGGAAGGCTAGCTGCTATGTTCTCACCATTATTTAATAGACCAAATACCTTACCGCGCATATTTTCAGGGGTATGTTCTTGAATCACCGTTCGCATAGGAATCACGATTAAAGAGCCGTTAACACCGATCAATCCACCGATCAGCCATGCAACCCATTGGTTGGTTACAAATGCATACATCAATAAGCCGAACGCCATTCCCATAAAGCCGATGAACGGTAAAGGTCGATGGGCAAACTTCTTGCCAAATTTACCTAAAATAAATGCGCCGATCGCTAAACCAACACCAACCGAAGCCACAAAAGATCCAAATTCCTCGCGATTTCCTGTAACTACTTCAGCGAGATTCAGCGATAATTTTTGCATTGCGCCAAGAACTGCATACAGCAAAATCATCTGCAACATCGCCCCACCAATCAAATGGTTATGTCGCACATATTGAAAAGCGTCGCGTAAATCTGTCCATATACCTGCTCCAACTTTTTTTGGGTGGATAATCTCATCCTTGGGCAAAGCAAATAGAAAGAAACCAGATATGACATACAAACTACCTAGCAAAACTTCGCGACTATAATCTCTAGCTTCAGGAAAAAGATGCAAAGTAAAAGCGAGTATTGGTGCGCCGATCGCAAATCCAACAATCAATGAACCCACTTCGGTAATTGTGAATAACGCATTGGCGGGCAACAAATCATTCTTGGGGACAACTAGAGCAATGGCAGACTGCTCTGCGGGGGCAAAAACATTGGTAAAGATAGAAATAATAAAAGTAATAAGTAACAATACAACTAAAGAACGCGGTGTGAATGGAAGGGCAAAAAGACAAGCTGCACGCAAAAAATTGCATAAAATTAAGACTTCACGTTTTGGATGCCAATCCACAAAAATCCCTGCGATCGACCCCAAAAATATAGCAGGCAAAGTCATGGCAATCATGATCGATGATTCTCGCGTATTTACGTCACTACCTCCATCCGCAACAGCAAGCGCAATTAATAAAATCAGAACAACTTTATCAACTAACTGGGCAAGTATTTGGGCGAGCCACAGCGCCAAAAATTGACGATTACGCAAAACTACTAAATAGCCAGCGGTCGAATTTAGATCGGGTTCAGACATCGGTAGTAAAAATAGCTAGCTAAAGTGGCTTTCTAATACATTGTAGAGACTATAGAGATCGCCACCGCGACGCTTCTGCTTTTTCTTGTTGTTTAGACTTAAGATCATTGCGATCGCCCTTAACTCTAGCAAACGGAATCACGTCCGCCGCCGACATTTCTCGTGCCGACCGAATCAGCAAACCAGCAATAAATAAACAAGATAAAGTCGAACTACCTCCATAACTCAAAAATGGGAAAGGCAATCCAGTAGTTGGTAAAACTCCAGTTGCCACACCGACATTCAAAATAGTTTGCACCACAATTAACGATGTCGATCCAAGAGCAATCAAGCGAACAATGGGATCTTTGCACTTATAAGTCACCGACAACCCGATTGTGCCGTAAATCATCACCAACAATAACAAACAAATTCCACCAAATAATCCAAATTCTTCTGCAAAAACTGCAAAAATGAAGTCGGTATATTGAATTGGCAAAAACAACTTTTGCTGAGACAATCCAAAACCAGTCCCCCACAGACCACCAGAACCAATCGCCATCAAACTTTGAACTAATTGATAGCCATCACCCGCCTGATCTTGCCAAGGATCGAGAAATGACATAATCCGTCGTCGTTGATATTCGCGAAAGGTGACACTTACTACGGCAACGCATGTACCTAGAGCCGCAGTCCCCAAAAGCTGAAGACTTGGCAAACCTGCACCTAAAGCAATCAACCACAGTGTAATCCCGCATAGAGCGGTTACGCTCAAACTAGGCTGCATCAAAATACCACCCAGCACCAACAGGAACACAAACAGCCATCCAATCCTTGATTTCCAAGGTGTTCGCCCCCAATTACCAAAAAGCTGAGCCGCTTGCAAAATCAAAAATGGTTTGATTAGTTCCGATGGTTGTAATAAAAATGAACTCGATCCCACAGACAACCAACGAGTTGCAGCGTTACGGGTTGTACCCAATCCAGGGATATGCGTCGCGTAGAGCATTGCAAGAATAATGAATAAAAAGATCGGACTAATTTTGAGCATGAACCGTAATGGCGTATGTACGATCGCATTAAAAATCAATAGACCGATTACCGCCCAAGCTAATTGATATTTGAAATAAAGAGTGCCATCTTTAAACGCGATGTCAGCAACAGGATAAGATGCCGAGAAGAGGACTGCTAACCCAGCAAATAACCACAAAAAGGTCAGCCATCTTAGGAGACGGGCTTCTGTTGCCCATTTATCGACAGTGCGGTCAAAAAATGGAAAGACCTGAAAAATCTGAGGGAGTTTCACTGGTGCAAAATGCTGATGGGTTAAGAGTCGATTGTGATTTAAATCGCTACTTCAACTCTTTGGGTTTTACTTTACTACAATTAACTCAAATGCTACCCATTTTTGCTTCTTCGCATCATAATATATAGGCGATGGTTTTTTGTCTAAAGATAGTCTTAAGTCTATAATAGCAATAAAATAAACTAGAGCAAAAATCAGCAGTTAGTTACTCTTCAACACATATTCCCGCCCCAACATAGAGATATACTGAGAATCATAAAAGTATATCTACTTAAAAAACATAACCAATAGAGTCAATTGCTAAAGTAATAGCTCAATCCGTGACTTAAAATAACAAAGATTTAACAGGATTTGTGCGAAGCACAAATCCTGTTAACGAAAACTAGCACTAAACCAGAGCAACAGTTTAAAGAGTAAAGAGGCGATCGCAAATCATGGTGATGATTGAAACCAAAGCCGAACGCATGGTCATAAATATGGGGCCTCACCACCCCTCCATGCACGGCGTTCTCAGACTTATCGTCACGCTAGACGGCGAAAATGTAGTCGATTGTGAGCCAGTCTTAGGCTACTTGCATCGCTCAATGGAAAAAATCGCCGAAAATCGCACGATTATCCAATATTTGCCCTACGTGACCCGATGGGATTACCTCGCAACCATGTTTACCGAGGCAATCACCGTCAATGCACCCGAAAAATTAGCCAATGTACCAGTGCCGCGACGCGCTAGCTACATTCGCATGATCATGCTAGAACTTAGCCGCATCGCCTCTCACCTACTGTGGCTCGGCACATTCGTTGCAGACATTGGCGCACAAACCCCATTTTTCTACGTCTTCCGCGAACGAGAAATGATCTATGACCTGTTCGAGGCAGCCACAGGGATGCGGATGATGCACAACTATTTCCGCATCGGCGGAGTAGCCGCCGACCTACCCTATGGCTGGATCGAGAAATGTGAAGACTTTTGCAACTACTTCACTCCAGTCATTGATGAATACGAAAAATTACTTACCAATAACCCCATTTTCCGTAAGCGGGTCGAGGGCTTAGGCACGATCACCCGCGACGAAGCGATCAACTGGGGCTTATCAGGACCAATGTTGCGTGGTTCGGGCGTAAAACTCGATTTACGTAAAGTCGATCATTACGAGCTTTACGATGAACTTGACTGGGATGTCCAGTGGGACAATGGCGGCGACTGCTTAGCCCGTTACCTCGTGCGTGTGAGAGAAATGCGCGAGTCCACAAAAATGATCCTGCAATGCCTCAAGCAAATTCCTGGAGGATCTTACGAAAACCTCGAAGCACAGCGTGTCCTCGCAGGACCCAAGAGCGAATGGAACTCGATGGACTTTCAGTTCATTAGCAAAAAACCATCACCTACCTTCAAGGTTGCATCTGGCGAACATTATGTTCGGGTCGAAGCGCCAAAGGGAGAACTGGGTGTTTATATCATCGGTGAAGATAGCGTCTTTCCTTGGCGGTTCAAGATTCGTCCACCTGGATTTATTAATTTACAAATTTTGCCTGAACTGGTGCGGGGCATGAAGCTCGCCGATATCATGGCAATCCTCGGCAGTGTGGACATTATTATGGGTGAGGTCGATCGCTAATGTACGGTGGAATTGATTTACAGAAATCTCTAATCGAAGTCCTATCAGGACTCGGATTACCAGGCGATGTCGCCAAAGTAATCTGGATGTTATTACCGATGGTGGTAATGGTTTTAGGCGTAACCGTAGGCGCACTTGCCTGCACATGGCTAGAGCGAAAAATCTCTGCCGCCGCCCAACAACGGATTGGTCCTGAATATGCAGGCCCATTTGGACTATTAATCCCGATCGCAGACGTAGCCAAGCTAGTAATTAAGCAGGGCACAATTCCTGCAAAAGCCGATGCTTTGCTCTATACGATCGGACCTGCGCTGGTATTTGTTTCCGTATTTTTGTGCTATCTGGTCATCCCCTTTGGTCAGGACATGATCATCTCGGACTTAGGAACGGGTGTATTTTTTGTAATTGCCATTTCTAGCATTGCCCCAATCGGACTACTGATGGCGGGCTATTCATCTAATAACAAATACGCCCTAATTGGTGGTTTACGCGCCGCCGCGCAGTCAATTAGCTACGAAATCCCTCTGGCTCTAGCTGTACTTGCCGTAGCTTTGATGACTAACGGACTCAGCACAATTGATATTGTTAATCAGCAAGCTGAATACGGCATTCTTTCTTGGAATATTTGGCGACAACCGATTGGCTTTGTAATTTTTATCATTGCCGCCCTTGCTGAATGCGAACGTTTACCTTTTGACTTACCAGAAGCTGAAGAAGAACTGGTAGCTGGATATCAAACTGAATATTCGGGAATCAGATTTGCCTTTTTCTATGGTGGTTCCTATGCCAACTTGCTATTAGCTGGTTTACTTGCTTCGATTCTTTACCTTGGCGGTTGGGAATTACCTTTCCCCATTGACAGAGTAAGCGAAGCTTTAGGCATTGAAGCAAATACGGCTTGGTGGCAAGTTATAGCGGCTTTCATTGGATTAATGGCAACACTCGTCAAAACCTATGCCTTTATCTTCTTTGCGATCCTCTTGCGCTGGACAGTTCCCCGCGTGCGCATTGACCAATTACTTGATCTTGGCTGGAAATTTTTATTGCCAATTGGACTAGCTAATCTACTGATTACCGCAGCTTTAAAACTCGCTTTTCCTTTTGCATTTGGCGGATAAAGCCTGTTTGAGAAAGTGCGCTTCACGCACTTTCTCAAAAATAAACCCAATTACTAATTACCATCATGCTGAAATTCCTTAATAAAGTTAGTGAATACACCAAAGAAGCAGTTCAGGCTGCTAAGTATATCGGGCAAGGTATGTCGGTGACATTTGACCACATGCGTCGCCGTCCGATTACAGTGCAATATCCTTACGAAAAGCTAATTCCTTCTGAGCGTTTTCGCGGACGTATTCACTTTGAATTTGATAAGTGTATTTCCTGCGAAGTCTGTGTGCGCGTATGTCCAATTAACTTGCCTGTGGTTGATTGGACATTTAACTCAGAGATCAAGAAAAAAGAACTCAAGAGTTACAGCATTGACTTCGGGGTATGTATTTTCTGTGGAAATTGTGTGGAATATTGCCCCACTAATGCTTTGTCCATGACCGAAGAATATGACCTTTCTACCTTCGATCGCCATGAGTTGAACTTTGATAGTGTTGCCCTAGGACGGATGCCCACTAAAGTTACTGAAGATCCTATGGTCAAACCAATTCGCGAGCTTGCCTACTTGCCCAAAGGTGTAACCGAGGGACATGAAGCACCACATACTGCTAAACGGGCTGGCTTACGTCCTGAAGAAATCGTTGAAGCTGCATCTGAAAACAAATAACGCGCAAAGACCGTAAGACTATATATAAGGAGATTTTTGATGAACAATATTGGTCTAGGTGATGGTTCACAAACCGTATCCCTAGTTGTCTTGACCGCGATGTTAATAGCTTCAGCGATGGGTGTAGTGCTATTACAAAATATTGTCTATGCTGCTTTCTTACTTGGGGCAACTTTTATCAGTGTCGCTGGTCTATACATTCTGCTAAATGCTGATTTTGTAGCAGCTGCTCAGATCTTAATCTATGTCGGCGCGGTCAATATTTTGATTCTGTTTGCCATCATGTTAGTTAATAAGCGTCAAGATTATGCTGATGTCAAATACGGAGCTTTACGCAGTGTAGTTACAGGAGTTGTCTGTTTAGGACTGTTTGCACTTTTGGGAGTTACTGTAACTTCAACGAATTGGGCTGTCACTGCCACAATCGCCAAACTTCCTTCGACAATGGTGGTAATTGGTCAGCATTTCTTCAGTGACTATTTGCTTCCCTTTGAATTAGCTTCAGTATTGCTATTAGTGGCTTTAATTGGTGCGATCGTATTGGCTCGTCGCGAGCTTTTGCCTGACACTGTAAAGGTTGGTCAAGTCGATGAAGATTCACTTGAATTATTAGAAAAGCCCAAAGAGCAACTTGTTGCTTCTAAATAGACAAATACCGCCACAGGCGGTATTTGTTACTAACTTGAACTTAATAGTAAACAGATATGTCTTTAGAACCTTTTTTGATTATTGCCGCCGCACTATTTTGTATTGGCATTTATGGATTGATTACTAGTCGTAATGCTGTGCGCGTCTTAATGTCGGTGGAATTAATGTTAAATGCTGTCAACTTAAATCTGATGGCATTTTCTAACTTTCTAGATTCAGCCAGCATCCGTGGTCAAGTCTTTACAGTTTTTGTGATTGCGATCGCAGCGGCTGAAGCTGCTGTTGGTCTAGCGATCGTGCTATCGATTTATCGCAGTCGTGACACTGTGGATATGGAGCAATTTAATTTGCTGCGTTGGTAAATGTTTTTATCAATTTAAGCAAAGATGAGAATCAAAGCTTGCGTCCATCTTTGCTTTTTAGCGATTTAGTTACAGCGGTTTGCGCTGTCATAAAATAAAGAGAAATTTTTAAAAGTACCGATTAGCGGCACTTTTAAAAATTTCTCTTTATTCTTTAAAGCCTCGATAGACTGTATTAGAGAAATAAAGATTAAGATATTTGAGGAATAATGCTAAATTTTTTACATAAAATTTGGACAAAACTCTTAGAACCACGTAGTTTTCGTTTTTTATTAGTGGGAATGCTTGGCGCATTGTCTAATATCTTAATTCTGTTAGCTTTAGTTGATTTTTTGCATTGGGAAACAATTTTCTTAAAATCGCTAGCAAATGTTATTGCTACGGAAATCTGCTTAGTTGCCAGTTTTTTTAGTTATCGACAATTTGTCTGGCAAATAAGGCCATTCGATTGGCGAAGCGTGCTACAAAGTGAATTGCTAAACTATCATATATCTATTGCTTCAGTAATTGCCATACGTTCTTTATTACTATTTCCATTTATGGATTGGATTGGATTAGATCCAGCTACAAATACTTTGATTGGGGTTGGGATTGGTGCAATTTTAACTTACACCTTGAGTGAAAAACTTATATTTGTAGCAAAGATACCTAT
>CASBRC010000082.1 GCA_949128015.1 Synechococcales cyanobacterium PMM_0003 | reverse complement strand
GGCTACAGGCAAGGTTTCTAATGTACCTGCGGCGACTTTGGCGACGGTGGAAGTGATTCCCACAGCACGACGTTGAGGAATGACAAGGGCTTGCGCTCCGAGGGCGGCGGCGGTGCGAATGATCGCTCCTAAGTTCTGGGGATCGGTAATTCCATCAGCGATGACAATTACTGGCTGAGTGGATTTTTCCTTGGCACTGGCGATCAACTCATCAAGGTCAGCATAGACATAGGCGGAAACCTGAATGGCAATGCCTTGGTGTTTAGCGTTGTCGGTGATGTGGTCGAGGCGCGTGCTATCAACTTCATCGACGACGGCTCCTGCTAGCTTGGCGGCATTAATCAAGGGCAAGAAGTCGGGTGCATAACGCAATCTTGCGGTTACCCAAACACGGTTAATGCTGCGATCGCTATTTAGGGCAGCTTCAACTGCATGACGACCATAGACAATATCGGGATTTTCAGGATTATGAACTGGTGGTGCGATCCCTAATTCGCCATCGGGATCAACATTACGCGAGACTGGCGGCAGAGAGCGACGCTCAAAGTTAGGAATTGTGCGCTCTCCGAAATTGCGATCGCCACCGCGATCGCGATCAAATTTGCGATCGCTAAAGTTCCTATCGCCAAAGTTACGATCAGATCCACGATCAGAGGGTTCAGGGCGATCGCTGCGTTCAAACTTCTTATCGCCGAACTTTTTCGCGATCGGCTTTTCAAATTTGCGATCGGATTTTGGCTCAAAAGATGAATCAGAACGTTTTTCAAAACTCCTTTCAGGACGGCGATCGCCATATTTTGAATCAGAGCGACTATCAGAACGGCTATCGGAGCGGTCAGAATACTTATCTGATTTGCCAGAATACTTGTCATAGTATTTAGGCTCGGAGCGGTTTTCAGATCGTTTGTCAGAGTAGTTTTCAGATCGTTTTTCAAAACTTCTTTCTGAAGATTTGTAAGGCTTATCAAAGGATTTCGCATCACCGCGCTCTGACGGCTTATCAGAACGTTTGTCGGTATACTTTCCAGCACGACTATCAGATCGGCTGTCAGAACGTTTATCTGAATATTTATCGAGAGGTTTCTCGAAAGATCTGTCGGATCGTTTCTCGAAATTTCTGTCTGGCTCTCTATCAGATTTATTACTATCGGATTTCTTGAGCTTCAGTCTAGGTTGCGTTGTCATAGCGGCGCTGGGGTATCGATGTGGCTAATTAGCTGGGTGAAAATTTGGTCAAGACGATTGCGATCGGTTAAGTAAAGATAACCAATCAATGCTTCAAATCCTGTGGCACTTTGGTAAATCTTGGGATTAACTTTACGTGGGGTAGATCCCGCAGCATTGCGTCCGCGTCTGACTAGATCGGACTCAAAATCTGTAAGATCGAGTTTTTCAAGAAGTTTTGCTTGTTGCTCGGCCCTAACTTGACTGACTACAAGCTGGTGATACTGTTTGGCGGTGCGGGGCGGGAGTAAATAGTGCAACCGCATTTGCATTTCATAAACAGCATCACCTATATAGGCTAGGGCTGAGGCTGGAATCTCAGCGATATTGTCAACTACTGGGCTAAGAGACATTACAGGATAATGCCATTACAGAATAATTTGATTGCTTACGTTGTGTTTAGACAAAATGTTTGGATGTATATTCAGACATTAATGGGCAAGCATAGCTTGCCCATTAATGTAAATAAATTTTGCCTTGTCAACATCATAACAGTAGTTCTGATATTGACAATAGATTTTGACAGCCGAACTAGATAAATTTTCAAAAATGCCGCAAAGCTGCATTTTTGAAAATTTATCTGTACATTTTAAAGCTGCAACAGGCTGTATAAACATATCAAATTTAGAAAGTTTACCCCCTTAACTTTCTTTACCCTTAACGTAAAATTTCATTAAGTTTAAGTTGAGTATCTATACTTTTTGAGCCTGTTCGGGATTAGGAGTTAGTTTTTCTTTTATCTACTTGTTTACCTATTTGTTTTTAGTTTGATCTAGCTTTGCCAGAGCTGCATCGATTGATGTCTGAAGTGAAAGAAACTGATCTAGTCGTACCAATTTGACAGTTTGGGTAACTCTAGCATTGGTAATAATCTGGAGAGTACCACTCAAAGTTTGAGTTTTTTTTGCCATTTGCACTAATACCCCAAGTCCAGAGCTATCAACAAAATCAATAGTTGACAGATCTAAAATCACGTTAGAAGGACCATCTTCGACGCATTTGCCAATTACCTTTTTAAAGGCTGGCTCAGAAAAAGCGTCTAGAAGCCCTGTGAGGCGGATCAATTGATAGGTGTCCTTGACTTCGCGGCTGCCTCGTAAACTCACAGTCAGGGTTAGCGGTTCAGGAATAATGACCTCCAAAGGGGTGCGAACGTACCTTAATTTGCGGGTATATTCTATTTGCTTTCTACGCTCTTGTCCAGAAGATTTTTGATTTTCACAATAAAGCCAACTCAAACGCCTGAAAAATTTGATTTCTAGTGGGAATAACTCTTAACTCCCTCTAGGCATTAGCTACTCCCTTCCCAGTGAAAGATTAGACAGTAAAACCCAAGAATTAGCGTTGCGGCGCGAAGCGCCGCAACGCTAATTCTTGGGTAGGGAGGGAGTAGTTTAGTTTTATAATTTGAAGGCAACCGATAATATATCTGGATCTTTCGTGATGGCGATCTCCCAAATTCGCCACACCTTAAATCAATAGCACTGTAAGAAACAAATGGTACAAGCCACTGTCAAATCTTTTTCACTAGAAGACTTTTTGGCAATTCCTGACACGGAGCCAGAAAGTGAGTATTTCGATCATGAAATAATTCAGAAACCTATGCCCAAAGGAAAACATAGCGCAATCCAAACAGAGTTTGCTGCCACAATTAATTCTGTTTTAAGACCTAAGCGCATGGCTAGAGCTTTCTCAGAATTACGTTGCACTTTTGGTGGGCTATCCATCGTGCCAGATATATCGGTCTTTCGGTGGGATCGGATCGTGCGTGATTCCAGTGGCGAAATCGCTAATGTTTTTGACATTCCTCCCGACTGGATGATTGAAATTTTGTCACCAGATCAACGACAAACTAAATTAGTCAAGAAAATATTGTTCGCCCTTGCAAATGGAACTGAAGTGGCATGGTTGCTCGATCCTGATGATAAGGTAATCTTTATTTATCGAGCCAATCAAGCCCTGCAAGTATACGATCACCCTGAACAAGTTTTACCAATGCCAGACTTTGCAAGTGATTTGCAATTAACCGTAGAAACTATTTTTAGCTGGCTTAGTGAATAAACTTATAATTGGCTCCTTAGTCTGTCCTAATGGCAAAGTTTTAACCATAAAAACCATTTGGATTGTAACCGAACAAACAACTCAATTCGTAACCTTATTTCCTACATAAGGAGGAAAAACTTATGATGTTTCCCCTATTTTCCCAAGTTCAATTAATCCAAGATCTTCCGCAGTTCAGCCTTCAAAAAGGGAGTATTGGTACAGTTGTTGAATATTATCCTATGACTGAAGGTAAAGAGGATGGATACAGTATAGAAGGGTTAGTTTATCAAGATACAGTGGAAGTATCTGAGTCTCAAATTGCTATAGCTGTTGCCAATACGAAACCACAAAAAGTAGGTAGCTTAGTTTTATAATTGGGATTCTGCCCAATAACACATCAGATTGTTTATGTCATCGATCGCCCAAATTCGACAAGCCTTAATCAATAAAGAGCGATCAGCAACCGAAATTGCTCAAGAGTATTTGGATCGCATTGATCGGCTAGAGCCGAAATTACATAGTTTTGTGACTGTTACGCCAGAAGTTGCGATCGCACAGGCAAAAGTTATCGACGCGGCGATCGCCGCAGGTGAAAAATTACCCACTCTTGCAGGTGTACCCATAGGCATTAAAGACAATATGTGTGTCAAGGGAATGCCCACCACCTGCGGCTCCAAGATGCTGAAAAATTTTGTGCCGCCTTACGAATCGACGATTACGGCAAAATTGCGATCGGCGGGATCGGTGATGGTTGGCAAAACTAACCTTGATGAGTTTGCCATGGGTAGCTCCACCGAAAACTCTGCGATCGCATTAACCGCTAATCCATGGAATACAGAGTATGTGCCTGGTGGCTCATCGGGTGGCTCCGCAGCAGCCGTGTCTAGTGGTGAATGTGTCATTGCCACAGGTTCCGATACAGGCGGCTCGATCCGTCAACCTGCTTCATATTGTGGTGTGGTGGGGTTAAAGCCAACCTATGGATTAGTTTCACGGTTTGGACTAGTTGCTTTCGCTTCGTCGCTCGATCAGATTGGACCTTTTGCGAACAGCGTTGAAGATGCAGCAATTTTTCTAGGTGCGATCGCAGGTTACGATCCCAAGGACTCGACTAGCATTAATGCTCCAGTGCCTGACTATGCAGCTTTATTAACACCAGATTTAACTCAGTCACT
>CASBRC010000081.1 GCA_949128015.1 Synechococcales cyanobacterium PMM_0003 | reverse complement strand
TGGGACATTGGGGATCAAGTCCTGGCATGAGCTTCGTTTATACTCATTTGAATCGTTTAATTAAAAAATACGATCTCAATACTATCTTTTTAGCAGGACCTGGACATGGCGCACCAGGAGTTTTAGGTCCAGTTTATTTGGAAGGAACCTACTCTGAGGTTTATCACAACATCAGCGAAGATGAAGAAGGAATGCAGCGTTTCTTCAGGCAGTTTTCTTTTCCTGGTGGGATTGGTAGCCACTGCACCCCTGAAACTCCTGGCTCGATCCATGAAGGCGGTGAACTTGGCTATAGCGTTTCCCATGCCTATGGAACTGTATTTGATAATCCTGATTTGATCTCAGTGGTGATGGTTGGCGATGGCGAATCGGAAACTGGTCCACTCGCAACCGCTTGGCATTCTAATAAATTCATTAATCCCATTCGTGACGGCGCAGTATTACCGATCCTGCATTTGAATGGCTACAAGATTAATAACCCCACCGTGCTAGCGCGGATCAGTCATGAAGAGTTAGAAAGTCTATTCATTGGCTATGGATATCAACCTTACTTTGTGGAAGGCTCCGATCATGAGTCGATGCATCAAGCGATCGCAGCCACTTTAGAGCATTGCATTAACGAGATCAGACGCATTCAACAAGAATCTCGCAGCACAGGAATTCCCACTAGAGCAAAGTTCCCAATGATCGTGTTGCGGACTCCTAAAGGCTGGACGGGGCCTGCAAAAGTAGATGGACATAAGGTCGAAGGATTTTGGCGAGCGCACCAAGTTCCTCTTTCGGGCGTACAAAACAATCCTGAACATTTAAAAATGCTATCGGATTGGATGCTGAGCTACAAACCTGACGAGTTGTTTGATGCTTCGGGTAAATTGATTGCTGAATTAAAAGAGCTTGCACCCAAAGGCGATTGCCGTATGAGTGCCAACCCCATCGCTAATGGTGGCTTAGTTCGCAATCCTTTAAAAATGCCTGATTTTCGTGACTATAGCGTGAAAATCGATAAAGCAGGTCAGAGTGAAGCCGAAAATACCAAACCACTCGGTGTATTCCTGCGAGATGTGATGCGGAACAACATGGATAACTTCCGTGTGTTTGGACCAGATGAAAATACATCCAACAAGCTGCAAGCTATTTACGAAGTCAGTAAAAAATTCTGGATTGCTGAATATCTACCTGAAGATGCCGATGGCGGTGAACTTGCCGCCGATGGGCGGGTAATGGAAATTCTCAGCGAACATACCCTTGAGGGTTGGTTAGAAGGATATTTGCTGACAGGAAGACATGGATTTTTCTCGACCTATGAGTCCTTTGTCCATGTAATCGACTCGATGATCAACCAGCATTGTAAATGGCTAGACATCAGTAGAGAGATTCCTTGGCGATCGCCGATCGCATCTCTTAATCTCTTGATCACCTCAACTGTGTGGCGGCAAGACCATAATGGCTTTACCCATCAAGACCCAGGGTTTTTGGATCTAGTAGTCAACAAGAGTGCCGAAGTAACGCGCGTCTATTTACCGCCCGATGTGAATACGTTGCTATCGGTCTCTGATCACTGTTTGCGTAGTACTGACTATGTAAACGTAATTGTCTGTGACAAGCAATCCCATTTGCAATACTTGAGTATGGATGAGGCGATTAAGCATTGTACCAAAGGCTTAGGGATTTGGGATTGGGCAAGTAACGATCAAGGTGTGGAACCTGATGTGGTGATGGTCGGCTGTGGCGATATTCTTACTCAAGAAGCTCTAGCTGCAACGATCTTATTATGGGAGCATTTCCCAGAGTTGAAGATTAGATTTATCAATGTCGTGGATTTGTTTAAGTTACAACCCAATACAGAGCATCCTCACGGTTTAAGCGATCGCGATTTTGATTCGCTCTTCACCACTGACAAGCCGATTATTTTCAACTTCCACGGCTATCCTTGGTTGATTCACCGTCTCGCCTATCGTCGCACCAATCACCGAAATCTGCATGTGCGCGGCTACAAAGAAAAGGGCAATATCAATACGCCCTTGGAACTTGCCATTAATAATCAAGTTGATCGCTTTAGCCTTGCGATCGATGTGATTGACCGCGTTCCAAAACTCCATAATATCGGCGCTCATGCGAAGGAAGCCCTTCGCAATCAGCAAATCGATTGTCGTCAATATGCCTACGAGCATGGCATCGATAAACCTGAAATCGCGAACTGGCGTTATCCCCATTAAACCAAATGCTTTTGGGCGGCGCTTTGCGTCGCCTCAAACTTAAAGAGAGAATTTATAGCTTAAAACTATATTTGCTTCGTCATGATGAAACCGCCTATAGTCGCAATGGTGGCTATGTGGTTTCTCATAAGGCAACAATTCGGGTGATTCTCTGTAGCTTATTGGGAATTAATATGGGCAGATATTGCGATCGCATTGATGTACCTGCTGCGTCGCTAAGCATTGTCCAGTTTGGCGCTCTTGGCTCAATGCTTAAGGTTTTAGGGGATCGCAGCTTTATGGATGCTGATTTGCGATCTTTATCTGGTACTTAGAACATCAAAATAAAATCATGAAAATCTTAATTCTCAACGCGGGATCGAGCAGTCAAAAAAGTTGCCTATATGATTTAGAAGAGGTATTACCTGATACACCACCCAAACCAATTTGGGAAGCAAGCATCGACTGGACGCACCATGAAGGCTTCGCAGAAATTAAAGTCAAACCGCAACATGGCAAGGTTTTAGAAGAAAAAATCTCAGCAACTTCTCGACCTGAAATTATCGAGCATATGCTCGAAACCCTATGGAGTGGAGCAACACCAGTTCTCAACTCCCCATCAGAAGTAGACATCATCGGTCATCGAGTCGTACATGGTGGTGAAGAATACCGCCAAAGCGCGATCATTAACGCTGATGTGAAAACTGCGATCGCAAAATTAGCTATATTCGCACCAGTACATAATCCTGCAAATTTAGAAGGCATTGAAGCTGCCGAAAAAGTATTTGCGAACACGACTCAAGTTGCCGTATTTGATACCGCTTTTCATGCTCATTTAACACCTGCGGCTTATACTTATGCAATCCCCACTAAATATACAGAGCAAAGCATTCGTCGCTATGGATTTCACGGCATTAGTCATCAATATTGTCGCGATCGCACTGCCCAAATCCTCGATCGCAAAATCGAAGATTTACGCTTGATCACCTGTCACTTAGGAAATGGCTGTTCTCTAGCGGCGATTCGCAACGGTCAGAGCATTGACACGACAATGGGATTTACCCCGCTCGAAGGCTTGGTGATGGGAAGTCGTTCGGGTTCCATTGATGCAGGGATACTCATCCATTTATTGCGACAGCCCGATATGGATGTTGAGAAACTAGATCGCATTCTCAATCGCGAATCTGGTTTATTAGGCATTTCAGGAATTTCTGCGGATCTCCGTCCTATCCTGCAAGCGATCGCAGAGGGCAATCAGCAAGCGCAGCTTGCCTTTGATGTGTATGTGCATAGTTTGCGATCGCATATTGGCTCCATGCTAGCCAGTCTTGGCGGCTTAGATGTCCTTGTCTTTACCGCAGGCGTGGGCGAAAATGCTCCCGCAGTTAGAGCCGCAGCTTGTGAGAGATTTGAGTTTCTCGGATTAAAGCTAGATTTGGAGAAGAATAATCAACAGTTGCTTGATGTTGATATTGCTGCACCTGATTCGACGGTAAGAGTTTTAGTAATCCATACCCAAGAAGATTGGGAAATCGCCCGCGAATGTTGGAATTTACAGCAGATTGAGAACAAACCAAACCCAGATTTTTTGTAAAAGCCACGCTTCGCGTGGCTTTTACAAAAAATCTGGGTTTAGTTTGTTCTCAATCTGCTGTAAAACAAAGGTGTTGCAAAGCAACACCTTTGTTTTGGATGTGATACAGTTTAGGCTATTAGTCTTGAGATAAGTGGCTTATGGTTTTAGCAGCCCCTCAGTCAGTAACCTTAGATGAGTTTTCTGAGCTTCCCAATATTGAAGAATCACCAGCTTGGGAGTTGATTAATGGTCAAGTTCTACAAAAGCTAATGCCCACTTTTCACCATAGCCTTTTGCAAAAGTATCTAGTCAAAGCGATTGATAACGCTGATAGCTCCTATGAAGCTTTCCCAGAACTTCGCTGTATCTTGACAAAAAACTCGGTAGTTCCCGATATAACGATTATTCATAAAAATCGCATACCTATAAATAATTCGGCAATTCAGGGCGCTCCAGACTGGCTAATTGAGATTCTCTCAACTGATCAAAGTACAACAAAGCTAATTGCCAAAATTCAAAACTGTTTAGCTGAAGGTTCAAAACTGGGCTGGTTAATTGATAGCCAAGAAGAAGTAATCATGCTTTTTTTGCCAGAGCAGCCGCTTCGACTTATCAGAGGAGACATGCCATTAACTTTTCTAGATGGGATTTTTTTACAACTAACCCCGAATCAAATTTTCAGTTGCCTAAAGCGGTAAGGAGATTTATATCAAAGAATTTACCCCACCCTAACC
>CASBRC010000080.1 GCA_949128015.1 Synechococcales cyanobacterium PMM_0003 | reverse complement strand
GACAAGCTGAATGCATTAAATCGAAAGGAGTCAGCCAAGGCGCTAAGGCGATCGCAATTCCAGTAGTTGTCAAGATGCCTCCGAGTAGCCCTTCAACGGTTTTGTTAGGACTAACTTTAGGAATAATTTTATGACGACCAAATAGCTTGCCGAAGATGTACTGGGCGATATCATTGATTTCAGTTAGCAGCAGTAGATAGACCAGTAAACCCGTGCCGCCTGCGATCGCATTACCACTCTGAGGCAGCATAATCAGATAAGAGAGGTGACTAATGGTATAGACATTGAGCATCAGTCCCCAATGGAGTGTGCCGATCGCATTTAAGAATCCTTCAGTTTCGCCGCTAAGCAACATTCGCATCGGTAAGAACAGAAACATATAGATGGGAATGAAGATCAGGAACATTCCATACCAGCCAATGTAAATCCAGAAATATTGGAGGAGGATGGCAAGATATGCCCAAAGTAAAACGCGGCGATCGCTAAAGCGGGTGGGGATTAGGGATAGATATTCTCGCAGGGCGATAAAACTGACCAACATAAAGAAGACAATCGATGCGGGTTGTTTCAGCAATATCGCGAAACTAAAAATCGTCACCATGACCCACCAAGATTTGATGCGGCTATTTAGTTCGCTATAGTCTGTGTCCCAATGACTCAAAGCTAAGCCGAAAACTATAAGTGTGGCGATTGTAAGCAGTCCAAAAATTCCTGCAAGGGTATAAAGTACTGGTGTGGCTATGTTTATGTCCATGATTCAACCTCCTGAAGCATTCCTTGAACGCGATTGATAATTGTCCAAATCTGAAGAAAAATCACTCCACTCAAAAGGATGGTTAGCCATTGAGTTGGCGCGATTCCTATTCCCAGTAACAAGCCGATTAAGCCAAATACAAAAGCGCGATCGCTTTTACCCATTGGTCCTTCGTAGTGACGTTTATGGTCGATTTCATAACCTAAGACTCCAACCATTTCCGATGCGATCGCAAAAATCACAATCCCTACAACCAAAGGAGCAGAAACGCCCGAAATCAGACTAAATGGTAGGTACAGTCCAATATCAGACAAGACATCTCCCATCTCATTGAGAATGCAACCAAATTTAGTCGTCTGACTATGTTCGCGGGCAAGCATTCCATCAATGGCATTAAGCGCCATTCGTGCCAATAAGACAATCGGCAGTGATAATAAAACCCATTGAGTCGTCGGAAAGAAAGGAATAACAAATTGCGTGCTTAACACAAGTGCTAGTCCCGTTGCTGCCGACAATAAAATTGCCGATCCTGTAACTTGATTTGGAGAAATTTGCCAAGCTGCCAATTGGTTCACTAACGGACGAAGTTGATTTTGAAATGCTGTTTTGCTCTGATAAATTGAAACCATTAGCCTCTCCGAAAACTCATGGGCTAATCATGTAGCCTGTACCCCTGTAATGAGAATGAGTTGAGCGAGTAAAGTGCGATCGCCTCGAAGCTTGAAGAAGTAGATCGAAGTAGGGCGAAGTTTTTTATAAAAGCTTGCTATATTTATAGGACTTACGCAAATAAACCAAGAACTCAAGTTCTTGGCTAAAAGCTCAAGTCCACTGAAGTGGACTACAGAATACTAATAATTAACCCGTTTCAACGGGTTTGAGCTTTTAGCCCGCACTTGAGTGCAGGGCTACTGCGTAAGTCCTATTTTATTGAACGCAGACAAGGCGCTTAAGCACCTTGTTAAGTTGGCGCTGTTCTCATTGGTATCTAATATGTCCATATCACCAACATTTCGCCCTGAAGCCCTTGAGCAGTGGCTTCCCTCATCGCGACAGCAGCATTATGTAAACTTACTGCTGCAACGGATCGGGATGACGCGGCGCAGAGCCGACTGCTTTGTGCGACTAGCGCTCTATTTATTTTTGAAAGATTGCCAAGCGAGAAAGGTACTCCCGAAACCACCAATTACTGAGTTAGCTTTTCCCCAAGGATGGGTGGAATGTAGTTGTCTCGAAGCCTCAGATGTGTTTTATAACGATCGCGATCGTGGCGGCGATCGCTCGGCGGGGATGATGCTCAATAAGCTCGTTGATTTGGGACTAATTCAAAAACAGTTTGACGGCAACTGCACCCAAATTAAAATTCAATTACTACCTGAGTTACTCAAGGGCGATCGCAAAGATGCAAATGTCAGTTTTGCGATCGATGCTTTCGATCCGCGTAGTGATGCAGTTCCAGTCGCCAATTTATTAGCGAGTAACTACAATTGGCTCAACCGCAACAATGATGCTGTCACCTATCGCATTGCCAATATCCTTCGCGATTGGGCAAGCCAATATGCAACTGGATTACGAGTATTACGCCGCAGTGACAATCAAAATCCTGTTGGATTTTATGCGTTCTATCCCACTAAACGCGAGTCAGAAATTAAATTCTTTGAGCATCCCAGTCAAGGACTACATTTGAGTCAAGTTTCAGATGTCGATCCATTTCAAATGGCTTTGGCGGGAGATGAAACTTGTCGGTCTATTTTTGTGAGAAGTTGGGTAATCGATAGTGAATATCGCCAAGAGACACAAATATCGCTACTGCTTGATGCACTACAAACGCTCAAAATAATTCGGCATGATTTTCCGAACCTGTGGGATATGTATACATTAATCATCCATCCCAGTTATGCAGAACTAGCCAAAGCTCTAGGTTTTCAGAAAACCAATGCCGATCCCAAAATGCCACTCTATTGGATGTATCAAGCCGTGGATCGTTTCTTAAAACTTGATATGCAAAACTTATGACAATAAGTTCATGGATAAGTAGGTAAGCATAAGTAGGAGAAAATCAACGATCGCATCAATTACCGCGTTACCTCAAAATCTCCGCCTTGAACTGCGATCGCAATTCAAGAAATTACAGAGCGAGGATATTCTGATAAAACCTGCTTGAGATATTTGCCCGTATAAGACTTCTTCACCTTAGCCACCTGCTCAGGTGTACCCTCAGCGACGACTTCACCACCGCGATCGCCTCCCTCAGGACCAAGATCAATCACCCAATCCGCACAACGAATCACATCCAGATTATGCTCAATCGTGATGATGCTATTGCCTTTATCGACAAGGCGTTGCATCACATCCAATAACTTATGCACATCATAAAAGCTTAAACCCGTTGTCGGCTCATCGATTAGATACAGAGTTTTGCCCGTAGCCCGACGCGCAAGTTCCGTTGCTAGCTTCACTCGTTGCGCTTCACCACCTGAGAGCGTTGGCGCAGACTGACCAAGACGCACATAGCCTAAGCCAACATCCACCAGCATTCCTAACTTCGTATGGGCTGAAGGAATATTCTCAAAGAAATGCATCGCTTCTTCGATGGTCATATCTAGTACATCAGCGATCGTCTTCTCTTTGTACTTCACTTGTAGAGTTTCGCGGTTATACCTTGCGCCTTTACAGACATCACACTGTACATAGACATCAGGTAAGAAATTCATCGAAATAATATTCACACCTTGCCCAGAGCAAGCTTCACAGCGTCCACCTTTGACATTAAAAGAGAACTGCCCAGCTTTGTAGCCCCTAGTTTTAGCGGCAGTTGTCAGCGCAAAAGTTTCACGAATGACATCAAAAAGCCCTGTATAAGTTGCGGCATTAGAACGCGGAGTGCGTCCGATTGGTGATTGGTCGATGACGATAAATTTATCTAGAGCGCTTAATCCCTTGATCTCATCAATCCCTTTTGGAGCTGGGACTTTGCGCGAAAAATGGTGATCCAGCGAATTATGGAGAATATCGTTAATGAGAGTGGATTTTCCTGAGCCTGATACACCTGTAATGCAAACGAGCTTTCCTAAAGGGAGTTTGACATTGACATGTTTAAGGTTGTTTAGATAAGCATTACAGATTTCCAGATACTTTCCATTCCCTTCGCGACGTTCTGATGGCGTATGGATCTGTTTGCGCTTGGATAAATACGCGCCAGTGAGAGATTCAGGATGTTCTTCAATATCCTTAACGTTCCCCTGCGCGACAACCCTACCACCATGGACACCAGCACCAGGTCCAATGTCCACAAGATAATCAGCAGCACGGATCGTTTCTTCGTCATGTTCGACGACGATCAGAGTATTACCCAGATCGCGAAGTTTGGTTAAAGTTGCGAGAAGCCGAGAGTTATCGCGTTGATGTAGTCCGATGCTCGGCTCATCAAGCACATAGAGAACTCCTGTTAAGCCTGAACCAATCTGCGTAGCAAGGCGAATCCGTTGCGCTTCACCGCCAGAGAGAGACATGGTGGAGCGATCGAGGGTGAGGTAGTCCAAGCCGACATCAAGTAAAAATTGTAATCTGGCTTCAATTTCTTGCAAAACCCGATCGCCGATCTGTCTTGTCCGATGATCAAGATCGAGATTTTTTAAGCGGTCGCGACAAGTCCCAATTGGAACTGCAACAAACTCAATAATGTTATAACCACCAATCCGAACGGCGAGAGATTCTGGTTTTAATCTTTTCCCTTCACAAGCGGCGCAGGGTTGCTCGATCAGATAGTTTTCTAGTTTCTGCTTTTGCGATTCTCCAGCCTCCTTATATTGCTGCTCAAGAATTGCGATCGCACCTTCGTAACGTTTGTAATATCCCTCACTGCGATCGCGATAAAGCGAGTCAGGTTTAATTAAAATCTTCTCGGTTGTACCATGCAGAATAATGTCAACCTGAGACTGGGAGAGCTTTTCCCAAGGTGTCGTGATCTCAAAACCTGCATACTCGCCAACACTAGATAAAAGTGAAATGTAATAGGTATGGGTTTTGTCTGCCCAAGGTGCGATCGCGGCGTAAACTGGCAGCGATGGATCGGGAACTAGTAATTCAGGATTAAAGGTTTTGACACTACCTAAACCGTGACAGGCTGGACAAGCACCATAGGGAGAGTTAAACGAGAACATGCGCGGCGATAACTCTTCCATTACCGCCCCATGCTCAGGACAAGCAAAATTTTCTGAAAAAGTAAGCATATTGCTTTCTTTTTCAGTTGAAATCGGGTCTGCGGATGATGGCAAAATCTCCACCATCGCAATTCCTTCCGCCCTCTTTAAACAAGTCGCCAAAGAATCAGTTAAACGCTCTTGAATGTCGTCTTTACGCATCAAGCGATCAACCACAATTTCAATATCATGCAGCTTGTTCTTATCTAGCTCAATATTGTCGCTGAGTTCTCGCACTTCTCCATCCACTCGAACCCGCGCAAACCCTTCTGCACCTAAACTTGCCAATAATTTTTTATGGGTTCCCTTTTTACCACGAATCACTGGCGCAAGTAATTGAAACCGAGTGCGATCGCCTAACTCCATGATCGAGTCCACCATCCGATCGATCGTCTGGGGTGCAATATTGCGATCGCAAATCGGACAGTGCGGCGAGCCTGCACGACCAAACAGCAACCGCAAATAATCATAAATCTCGGTAACTGTCCCCACAGTCGAGCGTGGATTATGAGAAGTTGATTTTTGGTCAATAGAAATCGCGGGACTCAATCCTTCGATGTAGTCCACATCGGGCTTATCGACTTGTCCTAAAAATTGCCGTGCATAAGCACTCAGCGACTCGACATAGCGACGCTGACCTTCCGCAAAAATCGTATCAAAGGCGAGCGATGATTTGCCAGAGCCAGATACACCTGTAAATACGATCAGGCGATCGCGAGGAATTGTAAGATCAACATTCTTGAGATTGTGCTGTCTAGCACCCCTAACGTGAATATGGGTATGGTCTGGCATGCGATCGCAACTTATGCTTTAGCTAGCGTAAAGATTTGTTGCTATTGTATGCGATCGCAGAGTTGTTTTTGTTTTTATGGCTTGAGTCCTTACGTCCACCATTCAACTAGGTAGACGTAATACAACAAAGCCCAAAAAGCTGTGGCGCACGCGCAGCGTGCGCCACAGCTTTTTGGGCTTTGTTGTACCTAAT
>CASBRC010000079.1 GCA_949128015.1 Synechococcales cyanobacterium PMM_0003 | reverse complement strand
CATCTATACAGTCCTCGAATCAGAAACGCAGAATATTCGTGAGATCCGTCTCTATCAAACTATTTGGGATCGTGGTGTAGAAAAATACTTACTAGTGAGTACAACCACGATCGCAGGAATTGATGAATATTTTGTGCGATCGCCATTACTTAAATATATTACTTACCCTATTCCCGAACGATTACAGCCAAGTCGCAAGCAACTACCACTCAAAAAATTATCACTATTAGATAATCCGCCTTCTCAACACAATGGGATTTGGTTCACCACATCAGGCAAAATCGATGGCATTGCCTATGGACAAATTTATTACTTTGTTACCGATAAGCGATCGCAACTCTTAGAACTAAATACTTGGTCTAGCCCTGCTGGGGTAATTCCTAAATGGAGCAATGTATTATCAAGTAATTCTAGTTCTCTCCAATTAGTTGTCAATCAATCTCAAGCATACGAGCCATCGTTCTTGATTTTTCAACCTGAAGAAGTGAACACTAATTCTATTCGTAAAATGCAATTACGACAGGTGACACTAAATGAAGCAAAGGGACAGCCAAAATCTTATCAAGATGCTCTGGTGATGGCAAGTGTCGGTCTATGGTCGCCTGCATTGGGGAAATTTGATCTGATGGTAAATGAATTGCGATCGCAAGGAAAACCAATCCCATCATTTTTGCAAGAGCAATACGATCTGATTACTATGCATGCCAAAATCACCTCCGATCAAGTCCAGAATCCTAATTCTAATTTGGGAGAAAAAGCACTAGTTAATATTATCGATGGAAGATGGACTGAAGCTCTAGCGATCGCCAATGATCCAGCTTATAAGGGCGACAAAATTGTGGAAATGTTAGCGAAGTACAATCCGCATATTTGGCAACGGGTGATGACCATGTTAACCTTTACGGACGCTAAAGAAATCAAGCTGTGGGGAGGCTTAGTAGTTTTGCAGCGCGATGGGTTACGTCGTGCCGAACATTGGTTGCGATCGCAAAAAGTCGATCCTAAAGATTCCAATCAATTATTGCAACGCCTCGATCTTGCGCCAATTACGATTAATCCTAAACAGTTATTGGGAACAGTTACCTATATTGGGAAAGGCGATGCTGGCTCTGAATGGTTCTTACCCCCGCCCAAACTCGAATCAGGTCAGGCTTGGTATGAAGTCAGCGTAAATCTACTGAAAGATAGTGATAAATGGCTGAACGAGCCATTTCCTGAATTTAGCGATCGCTCATCAATTTTGTTATGGAAAATTTTGGGTCTATCCCTGAATAGTAATTTGGGAGTGGTGCTATACGATCCTTATGGGAAATCACAAACCACAATGCTAACTGCTCAATCTCTCTGGGTTAGTGATAATGGGAGTCTTAAGATTCTCGCATCAGGGGAAGCTAGTCTTGCTCCTTTACTCAGCACAAGTACGATTACGCCCCTTGTCACTAGTGGTGGTGCTTTCAATGCGTCCGATGGAGCGATAGTCGATTGGAAAACTCTCTCATCAAAAGTAATTGAGCGAATAATTCGTAGTATGTACAGCGAGTTCCAGCGTAATGGTCAAGTTGTTCTGAGTATCGAAGATTTTAGTGTGTTAGTGCAGCAGCAGTGGGTTCTTTCTGAGGTGAACCTAGATGGGACTGGGAAGCCAGAATATCTCCTATTGTTAGATCGCGAAAAAGTTGATTTGGGCGATCGGCATTATCCTTTAGCGATCGCATTTGCTAATGACGGTTCGCTAATATTTAGTGATATGAGTGGTAGCAGAGTATGGATTGAGGTGTTGCCTAGCAGCATCGAAGGACAAATTCTTACACTTCGCAATGGACGTTATGAGATGTGGAACTTCCGTTAAAGATTGTGCTCTTTGTGACAACATCAAACTAGAACCACAATAAAATCTGATGTTACGTGGAAGCTCTTAAAAACCTCACCCCTAGCCCCTCTCCTTTGCAAGGAGAGGGGAACAAGAAAAAACTCTGGCTCCCCTTCTCCTTGCAAGGAGAAGGGGTTGGGGGATGTGGTGCATTTTCTTTCCACGTAACATCAATAAGATTTTTAAAAGGGTTATGAAGCAACCCTTTTAAAAATCTTATTGTGGTTCGATTGAACAAGAATTACGCTAAATCAAAGGTTGATTATTCAACTTACGGATCGCAACTACCGCAGGTTTTGGGTAATCATTAGGCTTTAAGCTTGGCCAATTAGATCCAATGGGAACCTTACGAGTTTGGATAAACTCTTCTCCGCTAGTGGTTCTCATGGCAAGCTTGCGTGTCTCAAACGCCATGTCCTTGCGAGTACCCTTAACTTCACCTGGATGCTGGACAGATAGAAAGAGGGTTTGCTGATCGCGACTGAAGAAAGGCCCCGTTGTTTCGCATTCCATGGGACCAAAGCCAAACAAGTATGCTTGCCCTGCATTTTCTCCCGATGTAGGGATAAACCAAATGGAACTGTTGCCATACAAGCCGCGAAGATTTGATTGGCTTACGGGTTTACCTTCCTTGTCGGTGCGACTAGGGAGCGATTTATTATATTTATCGCTGGAAATATCCGTAACCATCCACACATTGCCAGTGCGGTCGATCGCAAAATTGTCAGGATTTGTGAAACCTTGACCACCATCTGCGGGTTCGCCACCAGTAGCGAGGATACGCCAACGGAAATTCATTGCATCAGGAGCATTACTATCTTCAGCAAGACGCATAATCCATCCATGCTCATGGGCTTTGCCATCCTTGCCTTTAAAAATGCGAAGATCGGGACTTCCATCACTAGCACTAATTGAGCCAGAGGTAAAGGCAATCATCAAAGAGCCATCAGGAGCAATTTTTGTATCTTCGGGGCGAGCGGTACAGGTTGCACCTACAGCATTAGCTGCATAGTGAGCATCAATCAAGATCGCCCCTTGCTTCTCTGCATCGTTGCCAGTATATAGATCTCCTAGCACTTTGAATTTTGCTTTAAATTCAGCAATTTCCTCATCCTTCGTTGCTTTGAAAGATCCACCATCAGGACGTTTCGGCAAGGTGATCATTTTTCCTCCTAATACGCTAGGTTTATCGGGATTGATTTGAGTAGATGCTTTGAGAGGAATCCAAGCTCCAGTTCCATCGGGGTTAAACTTGGCGGTATATAGCATTCCCGATTCTAGAAGCTTAGAGTTGGATTTATCCTTAGGATCGACGATTGTGCCATTGCTGACAAATTTATAGAGATGTCCACCACGGCGATCGCAACCAGAATAAAAGGCTAACGGCTTACCCGCCTCAGCACGAATACCAACTGCTTCATGGCGGTAGCGACCAATCCATGTGTGCTTCGTACCATAGTCTTCAGGGTTAGCAGGATCGATTTCGACGATCCAGCCATACTTGTTTCCTGCAAGACCGAATACACTTCCTAAACCAACAAGCTCATCTTCGTCATTTTTATCCAATTTTTTCTTGTTCGGCGCAAAGGAAGTCCCATCGGGCTGAACTTGTTCGGGAACAAGAATTTGGTAGTTTTCTTCAGCACTCAATACTGTACCCCAAGGCGTGGTTCCACCTGCACAGTTACCAAATGTGCCCACGATGCGATCGCCTAGTTTATCGACGTAACCCATTCCTTCGGTTTTACGGAATATATTCACGGCGGGACCTGTAGCACTTAGATAACGACCATCCTCTAAACCAGATAGCCCTGTAACACGGCGATCTGCTTTAGAATTCGTGCGTAACCATTTCCCATCAGCATCACGACGGACAGAAATTACACCAATCCCGACATCAATCATTGCTTCTTTAGCAATCAATTCAAACTTCACTCTTAAAGGGGCGCTCTTGGAGAGATCAAGGATACTTACTCCTTCTTCTCCCGCCGTCTTGAGAGCCTTGTTAACCTCATCAAAAGGAAGAGATTTTCCAATCACCTTTTTGAAGCTCTGCTCCCAAGGAATAGCGCTAATGTATTCAAAGTTAACGGTGAGATATCCTTCATTCTCGCCCGTTTCTACCAAAGATAGGTAATCGT
>CASBRC010000078.1 GCA_949128015.1 Synechococcales cyanobacterium PMM_0003 | reverse complement strand
GTTAAAGACGATTTTTAGAAATTTTTCAGTCGGTTTTAACCGACTTAAGCTTTGAGCCAAGAACTTTAGTTCTTGGTTAGCTGCGCTTTTAGGGCAAAAGCTTAACCCGAACTGACGTTAAAATATTGTTTTTGAGATTCTTTTAACCCGTTTCAACGGGTTTTAGCTTTTAGCCCGCAATTTATTGCAGGGCATTTATGGTGGTTGCGACTTGGGTGTACACGGTAGCTTTGCAAGGGGATGGCTAGGGTGGGGTAAAAATTCGATATATTTACTGGCGCATGACTAAGAACTCGTATTGGTGATTAAGCAGCAATTGATTTGATCTCGTGATACTCACATTCATTAACTTGGCTTAGCTCCCAATTATTTTGAAGATTTAACCAAAATTGAGGGCTTGCACCTAATGCACGAGATAACTTCATCGCCAATGGTGCTGTAACATTTCTCTTGCCATCACAAACTTCATGAATAATGGTGGGCAATATTCCTATATGTTGAGCAAGAACATCAGAGGAAACCTCTATTTCTTCTAGCTCATCCTGCAAAACTTTTCCTGGATGAACAGGTGTTAGGTGATTGTGAGTCATAACGGCTTAGTTTTTAGGTTGTGTATGCTAGGTAAAAGTTTTAAATTATGCTTTGTAACTCTTCCATAGTTAATATCTTCCGTTGCTTTATTCCGAAAGCTCCAAATTGCCATTCATTCCAAGACTATAGATATTCATTAATGATCATATCAAACTGTAATTCAAAAAATTTGATCGCGCCGAGCGCGAAGAGGGAGAGCAAAAGAAAAAGAGCAGAGGGTAAAAGGGCTAAAGAGCAGAGAGCTAAGTTAGTCCTGGCGCATGACTAAGAACTCGAAAACCGATAAGGCTGTAGTGGTCATCGCGACCGTCGGTGAGGCGATACGCAGAACGGCAATTAGGAGGATTGTTGATCCACGAGCCGCCGCGCAGTAAATGTGAAGTTTTGTTAAGCTCGATCCTTGCGCTCCCATCTGTTGGTGCTCCTTCATAATTGTTATGCCATGTGTCTAAACACCATTCCCACACGTTTCCATGCATATCGCATAGCCCAAACTCATTCGCTACGCCAAAATAGTCCACAGGCGTTGTTTCTCCTCGGCTTTCACGCTTTTCTCCACGTCCATAGACCGAGCCATCATAATTTGCCACTTTGGTAGAAATAGTTTCACCAAAGTGAAATGGCGGATAAACAATCTCCGATCTCTTGCTCCCCTCTCCCTCAGGGAGAGGGGCTGGGGGTGAGGTCATGGCGCGACAGGCATATTCCCATTGAGCCTCACTTGGTAACAGATATTCTCGTCCTGTGCGATCGCTCAGCCTTTTACAAAATTCATTCGCATCATCCCAACTTACTTGCTCAACAGGACGGCGATCGCTGTCAGGCTTGTCTTTAAAGCGCGATGGATTTTTTCCCATGATTGCCTTATACTGCGCCTGTGTAATCGGATATCGCCCCATGAGAAATGATTGCACAGTGACTAAGTGTTGTGGACGTTCATCGTCATAACTTCCTTCTTCGCCCTCTGCTGAACCCATCAAAAACTCACCACTAGGGACATACACTATCTCTAAATCAATATTTTCGTTAATGTGTTCTAAAAACCGTCGCCCTTGACGAGATGTTTCAATAACCTCAACCTTTGTTTGTTTCGGACTATTCCCAATTCCCAATATGCCCTTGCGTTGCTTTACTTCCGTAACCCGAATCTTCGCCACCTGATACTTAAATGGCACTAATTGAATTTGTGGAATTATTGGCTCTGATTGTGACTGAATCTCAATCGTGGCAACTTCAAAATCAAAATCTCGTAAAGATGGGAAATTAGAGGGTGTCTGCTTTAACTGCCGATTGAGCGATGTTAAGCGTTCAACTAAATCAGGAGTGCGATCGCGCAAAAGTTGACCCACAGCTCTAGCATGATTGATCACTTTAGGAAACTCGCGCAACTGTGCCGAAAGCTGCTCCGTAATCGCGACCACTTCCAACAGATCACCCTGAGCTTTCCCTTCTCCAACAGCTTGTCCAAACTCATCGATCAGTTCTTGAGCAACTTTAGGCTTGAGATCGTCGATAAATGCCATCGCCGACCAACGTTGTCGCTTTAACTCGCGATCGCTCAAGTATTGACTGTGACGCTTTTGTTGTTCCACATAGCCAATCAGTAATTTTGCCGCAGATTCCAGCTTTGATTTACCAAGTCGCGTATCCAGAGTCTCGAGCAACACCTCCCGCACATAGCTTTGCAGCACATACTGCTCATACCCCACAAGACGACACAAATCCGATAATAACAAATCCACCTCAGCCACCCAAGGCAACTTTGGCGCAAACTGCATTCGCAAATAGTTGAGTAACTCTGGCGTGATCACCACAGGGATCGCCGCATAGTCCAACAACTCGCGATAGAGATCGCCATACCGCAGCAAAAACGTCTCGATCTGATAATGACCGCGCTCAATTAGAGATTCACTTAAAAGACTTTCTGCCATTAGCCGACCCCCTGCAAATGCAAGAGCGATGTCCCTCGCAACACATCAATCAGTTGCCCCATCCCATCAGTGCTCATTTCCTGCATCGGCACGAGATAAGCCAGAAACTCTGCCGAACTGCCATACCAACGTTCTTTAGGAATTGGGTTTAGCCAACCAATCAGATGACTATATTTTTGCAACTCTAATAAAAATTTACGAGTTTGCTCCAACCTCTGCATCGTGCGATAGCCTCGCGCCGCACCGCCATCACTAACGATCAACACACTCGTATCGCGATCGCAATCCTTTAACGCTTCATCAAGTTTAATCGGCTGCGTTAAGCGATCGTCTTGATAAACATGACCAGTTGGCACATTGTAAAAATAAAACACATCCACTCGCCTAAACTGTCCATCTTCTACAGCCGTTTCGACGATATCTTCTGCAAACCGATGGCAAGGAGTCATCGAGCCACCGCGATCAATTAGTAGCAATAAATGAGCGCGATTAGAAACCCGCCGCCGCATCACAGGTTGCCAATAAAAGCCCTGACGCGCAGCGCGAGCGACCGTTGCTTGCACATCCAAAACATCCGCCACGCCATCCGCCACAGGACGGCGCAAAAACCGCCACAAATAGATCATCGTCCGACGGGAAACAGGAAAATATAGCCCTAATTCTAGGTATTCTTCAGAGCTTGTCGTGGCGCTATCCACCCGAAAAACTTCATAGCTAAGATTGGGAATTGATTTTTCTTCTAATGCAGATATAGCAGCAGGTGTGGACGATTCGTTTGAGACATTTGTGGCGATCGCTTTGTTATCGGTTGTTGACGCATCAGATGACTTTCCAGATTCTGAGTCTCTTTTGACCTGACTGCTTAAGATTTCTTGAGCAGCATCCCACTGAGTCTCAAAAAATAATTGCTCAGTTTGCGAATGACACCACAACATTTGCAAGATTTGCTTTAATGGCAAACGCTGCTCATAACCGCCGCGAATCGCCTCAATTGCCGCTAAATATTCGCGCATTCCCACATCACATCGTTGGCGAATGCGATAAAAAAGCTCAGTTGCGATCGCTTCTGATGTTGACATGATTTACTGCGCCGCCCTTTTCCAGTCTTCAAGTCGCTTAAACAACAACTCTCGATAGGGCAGATGCTTAATAGTTTTCAAGCTAATACTATCAAAGGGTTGTTTACCAAAATTCTGTAAAGCGTTTAGCCAGTCCAGAAATTCACTCGTACTAGGCGACTTGAGCCATTTCTCATCACGCAATGCCAAAAAGCGATCAATTGAAGCATTAATTAGCTCTGATGAAGGTTCAGAGGTGATTTTTGAGGTTTCTTGTTCTGACTCTTTACCGTCAGCAGCATAATGAGCATCAACAATTTTTTTGAGGCGATTGCGATCGGGAAAGCCGACAAAATGATAAACACATCGGCGCAGAAAGGGAATTGGTAAATCCTTTTTCTCGCGATTGCTGGTAATGATAGTGATTGGTAAATGCTGATCATTAGCGGCTATCTTTTCTCCTGTTTCTTTGATCGTAAATTTCCAAGGCTCATCTAGCTCTGCTAAAAGATCGTTTGGAAAGTCAAAATCCGCTTTGTCGATTTCATCGATTAACACAATAGAGGTTTGTCGCTCATCGTGACTCATCTTAAATGCTTTACCTAGCTCCCCCATTTGGCAATATTCACTAGGATTGCTAGGATTGTGGTTGGTTTTACCCTTTGCCTGTGAGATTTGCACATCATGCAATCGCAGCAAAGCATCATAGCCATAACGTCCTTCCTCTGCTTTGGTATTCGATTTTATATCCCACCGCCATAGGGGTATTCCTAACTCATAGGCAACGGCTTTCGCCAAACGGGTCTTACCACAACCCGCTTCACCCTCTAGCAAAAGCGGTCGCCGCAAGAAAATCGCCAAATTTACCGCCTCGATCAATT
>CASBRC010000077.1 GCA_949128015.1 Synechococcales cyanobacterium PMM_0003 | reverse complement strand
GCAGAAAGCCCATTACCCAAATATGATTCGGCGGGCAAAGCCCGCCGAATCATATTTGGTTTTAATTTAATCGGCGATGGTTCAAAGGAGTTTGCGTAAGTCCTAAATTTAAAACTCTCTTTGGTTAAGAAGGAAGTAAATGGATTGATAAATCGTTTAGGAAAGATATCAAATTTAAAACATAGAACTTCCATTTAGATATTGCACAGACTTGATAAAGATAGGTGAAATCCTGTCTACAACTTATTTTGTTTTCCTAACAGGGCTATACTAAAATGGCTTTTAGAGAAAATTTAAACATTTTTTAATCTCTATTCATTTCATTACTAAAACTCTAGTCTGGACAAATTAAAGGTCAAACAACATTATGGTCGCAACCCCTGAAATGGCAAACATAGCCACAAACGCAGCCACTCCCGCCTTTTGTGAAGGCATTCAGTACTTTGGTGAACCGTTGGAGGGGTTCGACGAGCTAGGACGCTTGCCCGTCCTTAGCCCTGACAAATCTGGTGTTACTGATCCTAAAGATCGCGCTGCTGTATTTCAAACCTTACTTGCGGCTGACGCACTGCGCTATCTCACCTTGCAAGTCACAGCTAGTAAAGCATCAGGTCATCCAGGTGGATTTGCTAGTAGCGCTGAAGCGGTTGCAGCATTTTATATGTTGGGTCACAAGAATATGCCCACAGAAGTTGGACATCATGCCCCTGGTTACTATAGCGCCATGTTTTTGGATCGCTCTCTCGAAGACATGGGCATCAGCACTGTGATGCAAATGCGCGATCGCTATCGTGAGAAACATGGTTTGCTCGGTCACTTGTCAGGATTTATTCCCGGAATTCTTGCTCCTGCGGGGCCACTTGGACAAGGACAACATTTTGCGATGGCAGCCGCGCTGTTGCATCGCGATAAACTTTTTCCTGTGACGATGGGTGATGGTGGTTTGGGCGAACCTTATCCAATTAGTTCGATCGCTCACTTCCACACTGCTTATCCAGAAGTCACCAACTTTATTCCGATTCTAGTTTGGAATGGATATAGCCAAGAACATCACAGCATGGTTTCCACTAAGACCAATGCCCAAATGATTGCTTTCTGGAAAGGGAATGGCTTTGATGAAGTAATTCTTGTTGATGCTAAAGATTTTGATGATCAAAATCAGCCTGAAGCTTATGTTGATAGCACTATCTTCTCTTTCAAACAGCGTCTTGCATTTACAGAAGCAGTTCTTGTTGGTACAGATAAAGCCGCAAAACTTGCTTTTGGCGGTAAGTTGACTGTATTTATCATTAAGCAACTCAAAGGGGCTGGCGTTCATGCACGCGGCGCAAAATCTCATAATCTCTATGCTCATCACACTATCGATAACGCTGATGTGATTGCAGGATTAAAAACTCGTGCGCTCAATCCTGAAGCATGGCAGACCGTTCGCACTAATCTCGAATGGGCTGGCGGTGGTTCTTCTTCAAAAACTGCGGTTACGGAGTCAGTACTTCCCTTAGTTGATTTGGGAACTTTACCTCTCGAAGAATATGCGATCGCAGAAGCAAAAATCTCCACCACAGCAATGGGGCGTTTAGTTGGCTATGTTGGTCAGACCGACAAGAGCTACATCGTCACTAATGCTGATGGTAACGAAGCTTCAGGGATTGCCAATATTAACCAAGCTTTGAAAATCAATCACCCCACCGTTGATGCTCTCTACAATCAGGAGCCAGGCGGACAGGTTTATGAACCTTTAAGCGAAGATGCTTGTGCAGGTTTGGCAGTTAGTTTGGCGCTGATGGGTAGCCGCACTCTCTGGTGTTCTTATGAGTCTTTTGCGATTAATGGACTTCCGATTTGGCAGACTGTTACTCAAGCAATGGCTGAACTTCGCCGTCCTACACCTGCAACGGTGTGCTTATTCACCGCAGGCGCTTTGGAGCAAGGTCGTAACGGCTGGACACACCAACGTCCTGAGATTGAAGGTTATTTTGCCTCAATGATGCGAAATGGGAATATCTTCCCTCTCTTCCCACTTGATGCTAATAGCATTCAAGTTTGCTATGACTGGGCGCTGAAGGCAGTGAATAAGGGCGTGGTGATTACGGCTAGCAAATCACCTTTGCCAATCCGTACTACTTTTGAGCAGAACCGACAAGCTCTCGAAGATGGCGCAATTACTTTGCAAGAAATTGCTGGTAACAAGAAGGTTGTCTTTGCGGTAATTGGCGACATGATGTTAGTCCCTGTTTATGAAGCGGCGCAAAAGCTTGCTGATCAAGGGATTGGTTCTAAAATCGTCTCGATTGTCAGCCCTCGCCGTCTCTATCGCCCAACTGATGTGGCTTGGAATACTTGCTCGGAGCCAGATGGTAAGTTCTTGAGCGATGCTGATTTTGAAGCGTTCTTTGGTGGCGATGCCTTAATTGGAGTTGTCGGCGGTGCTTCGGCAATGTTGGAGCCTGTAATGTTGCGTAGTAACAGCAAGCGCGATGTCTTCTCATGGAAACGTGGTGAGACGACGGCTTCGGCAGGGCAATTGTTTGAGTTTAATGGCATGAATGCTGACGCAATTTGCGATCGCGCTAAGCAGTTGATCGGCTAAAACTAAAAAAGGCGTGCTTCGCACGCCTTTTTTAGTTCTTACCAAAATGATTTAGTACAGGACAAAAAATTCAAAGATTAAAAAATTGCTACAATATATACCAATATTGATTTGTAGGGGTTTAGCATTTGCGCCATTGTCTATAAATTAACACCAAAATTTTTATTTGCAAATGCTAAACCCTTGATGCGATTCACCAATAAATTAGGACTGCGGTTTAGAATTTGTCGGCGAATGTTGGAGGTTTAGGGCAAAGCATTCCCGCTTTGAGGTTGTCTGTAAATAGGGAAATTGTGGCGGGAATGCTTTGCCCCTACAGGTCTAAATGCTGCAAATGCATTCAAATATTGGATTGATGATTTTTTGTTCTGTACTAAGCCAAAGTGTTGTCACACTCGATTAAATTGGTATTAAGAGATAATGGTCTAACTAGCCCCAAAATTTAGAGGTATCCCCATGACCCAAACGCCACTTCGCACACCTGTAAATATTACCCAAGTTAAAGAGCAGGATCAATGGCTTACTTATTCAGGGCTTACTTGGGAGCAATTTAAACTAATTCAAGCAGGTTTTGCCGACTCTAAACGGGTAAGAATTTTTTACTATAAAGGAACCATTGAAATTATTATGCCAGGACGCGCCCATGAATTTTATAAAACAATCATTGGTTTCCTGATTGAACTGTTTTGTCTCGAAAGCAATATCGAATTTGAGCCAACTGGTTCCATGACTCAACAGATTGAGGGTAAAGTTTCTGTTGAGCCAGATGAATCATACTGTTTCGGGATATCAAAACCTACTCCTGATCTTGTTATCGAAGTCATTTTTACTAGTGGCAGTCCCAAGAAATTGCAACGTTATCAAGTATTGGACATTCCTGAAGTATGGTTTTGGCAAGATGGCGTATTTAGTCTCTATCGCCTACGCGATAACAACTATGAAGCAATTAGCCATAGCGAAATTGCGGAGCTTGCCGCTTTAGATATTGAGTTACTTACTCGCTGTGTCCTAATGGCTCAGAACTCTCGCATAGAAGCTGCTAACACTTTCCGCAATAGCCTCAAAAGATAGAGCGTAAAAGATAGAGCGATTAGCTACGATCGCAAATAAATTTTTTCAACTTCTGATGCGGGTAGAGGTTTATTAAATAAGTAACCCTGTCCATATTTGCAGCCAACATTTTGCAACCATTCAAGCTGCTCCTTCGTCTCGATCCCTTCGGCGATTACGGCTAAGCCAAGTTGATTGCTGAGCGTGATGATTGTATCGACGACATGGTAATTACGATTTTCGGATTGGATTTGGTTCACAAAGGAGCGATCGATTTTGAGGTTATCGATGGGAAAGCGATGGAGATAACCGAGAGAAGAATAGCCCGTACCGAAATCATCAATGCTGATTTGAATTTGGCGCGATCGCAATTCTTTAGTAATTGCGATCGCAGTTTCAGCATTGTCCATGATCGCGCTTTCGGTAATTTCTAATTTGATATTGGCAGGATTAGCACCAGTTTCAGCCAAGATGCGATCGATATCTGCAAGCAGAGTCGCACAAGAAAACTGACGCACTGAGAGATTTACGCTCATCGTTAAATCTGTCCAACCTTGAAGTTGCCAAGCCCGAAGTTGCTGACAAGCTTGCTTTAGCACCTCCATTCCCACAGGTATGATTAATCCTGTAGTTTCCATCGAAGGGATAAACTCGGCTGGTGACACCATACCTCGTTCAGGATGTTGCCAACGCACTAAAGCTTCAAATCCCGCCAGCTTTTGAGTCTGTATATTGATGATTGGTTGATAGTAAAGGATAAATTCTTGCTGTGCTAACGCTCGTTGAAGATCATTTTCTAAAATTAAGCGGTTGAACATCGCTAGATGCATCTGATGATCGAAGATTTGACAGCTTTCCTTGCCCCGTAATTTGGCTTGATACATGGCAGTATCCGCGTCTTGCAAGAGTTCTTCAGGCTGTTGATCTGTATTCCTGCTCAAGGCAACACCGATAGAGACAGTGATAAAGATTTCACAATTTGCCACTACAAAGGGTTGCAAAAAGCTGCCAAGAATATTGTGGAGAAATGGCTCAAGGGATGTCTCATTTTCAATCTGATTTAGCAAAAAGCAAAATTCATCTTCGCCCATACGAACTAATACATCACTAGGTCGAAGATGCTGCTGTAAACGATTGGCGATCGCAATTAGTAGTTGATTACCGACTGCATGACCAAAGGAACCATTGATCAGTTTAAATTGATCGCAGTCCAGATAAACTAGTGCGAGAGATGATTGCCCTGATTGTAATCTCTTTTTTAATTCTTGAAGTAAGAATGCTCGACTTGGTAACTTCGTCAGCGAATCCTCAAAAATCATGCTTTGCAACTGGGCAGTCCGCTCTTGCACCATTGCTTCTAATTGAGTATTGAAGGCGGCTAATTGTTGGTATTGCTGATGAATGCGGATCATCGATCGCACTCTTGCTGTTAGCTCCAGACGATTGACAGGTTTACTGATAAAGTCATCAGCTCCAGCAAATAGGCATTGGGCAAGATCTTTTTTGGTGGTTAAAGCGGTAACCACAATAATTGGCACAGCGCTCCATTGCGGCATTGCTTTGATTTTCTTACAGACTTCAATGCCATCTATATCTGGCATCATCACATCTAACAAAATCAGATCGGGCTGAAATACTTCTAGACATGCGATCGCATCTTTGCCACTAGCCGCATAATGTAACTGATAGTCTTGGGTTGCTTGTCCTGAATCTTGGGTATTAGTTAAAAAGGTTTCAATTACGTCAAAATTATCAGGTTCATCATCAACGACTAAAATAGAAGGTTTATTCATAGTTAGTATTTGGTTAATATTTGTTTTGGAGTCTAACATTTGGGATCTACAGCAGATTGAGAATAAACCCAGATTTCTTGTAAAAGCCCCGCTTTGCGGGGCTTTTACAAGAAATCTGGGTTTGGTTTGTTCGGGATTTGCTGTAAGAGTTGTTGAATGACTTTTGTTAATTGCTTCAGTTTAACAGGCTTACTTAAGTAATCATTAGCCCCAGCCTCAAGGCAGCGATCGCAATCAGAATCCATTGCTAGCGCAGTTAGGGCAATGATCGGCAGATTCACAAAACTAGGAATCTGCCGAATTCTTTTAATTGCTTCTAACCCATCCATTACAGGCATTTGGATATCCATAAGGATTAAATCAGGTTTTACTGACTGGACTAAGGCGATCGCTTCTTCTCCATTACTTGCTGACAAAATTTGATAGCCTTTCGCCTTTAGATAACTGGAAACTGTCATGATGTTGGCTTCATTATCTTCTACGATCAAGATTAAATAGGATTCTTGCTTGCTCTCAATGGATTCATCTAGTGATGTTAAGCTTTTTACAGATGAATGCGGTCGCGCAGTTTCGATACAAGGGAGAAGCACCATAAAGCAACTGCCCACACCCACTTCACTGGTTAACCCCACTTTGCCTCCATGCATTTCGACGATGCGTTTCACCAAGGCAAGTCCCAAACCCGTACCCTGATATTGGCGATTGAGCGCACTATCGATTTGAATAAAGGGCTGAAATAACTTATCAATATTCTGAGGAGCGATGCCAATTCCTGTATCGATAATGTTAATTTGCAGATAGTTAGTTGTTTGACACTTTGATTGGATATTATTATCTATTAATGGCTCTCCCTGCACTAGTGGAACTGATCCCATTCTCTGTAATTGGTAGCTAACTTCTAGGGTGATCCGTCCACCCTCTGGTGTGAACTTAACTGCATTACTTAGTAAATTGATCAAGACTTGGCGAATGCGCCGTTCATCGATATTTAGATTAGGTAGATTGGTTTGCAGTTTTGTCTCTAGCTGAATGCGTTTTTTGAGGGCTTGCTGTTTGACAAAGGCAAGACTAGATTGGCAAAGAGCTTCTATGGATGTATTAGCGTATTCGAGTTCGATCTGACCTGATTCGATTTTGGCGACATCGAGAATGTCATTAATCAGTTCTAATAAGTGAGAGCCACTCCGCTCAATTGTTTGGAGAGCCTTGAGCTGTGACTCATTAATCTCGCCAAATACGTTGTCTTGCATCCCTTCCGTCATTCCCAAGATCGCATTGAGGGGAGTACGGAGTTCGTGACTCATGTTAGCGAGAAATTCATCTTTGAGTCGGGTCGCGCGAGCAAGTTCTTGATTAGAGATAGCTAGCTGTTGGTTGCGTTCGGTGAGTTGTTGTTCGGCAAGTTGCCGATCGCAAAGTTCTTGCTGTAATTGCTCAAATAAATTAGCTTGTTGAATGGCGATCGCTAACTGGTTGGCAATTTTTTGGAGTAAATTTATTTCCCAATCTTCCCAATGGCGAGGACGATCGCATTGATGAACAATCAGCAATCCCCAAAGTGTATTATTTTGAATAATAGGGACAACCAGCTTCGCTCTGACCTGTATTTCCGTAAGAAATTCGGCTAAGCAAGGTAATATCTTGTGAGATTCCGATTCGCAATCACTGAGGGCAAATATTCTGCCTTGGATATAGCGATCGTAGTTTTCCTTAGGAAATACTTCTTCAGGAAAGTTAATATTAAGGATTTTCGACCAAGGATGAGAAACAGATTCCGCAATGGCAGCCCCTGTCCCATCGGCAAATACTTGATACACTAGCACTCGATCAGAATTCAAGACTTGATGAATTTCTTCGACAGCAGTATTCAAAATCTCATTTAGCTGGAGAGTTGACCGCATGCGTTGGGTAATCACTCCCAATAATCTTTCTTGTTCAGCCTGTTGCTGCAATCTCAGTTCTACTTGTTTGCGATCGCTAATATCCACGACCACACAAACATAGTCATTCTCAGAAAGCATGGCAACCCCGATTAGGACATGGACAGAATGTCCATCCTTGTGATAGTAGACCTTTTCCCAAGGCTCAATCACGCGATTAATTCTCAGATGTTGGATCGCATGGAGATCGAGTGGTAGATATTCGGGCGGAGTTATGGTTTCCCAATTCAAATGCTTAGCGTTCATGTCTTCTCGGCTGTAGCCAAGCATTTCTAAGAAGTGATCGTTTGCATCAGTAATCTGTCCATCAAAATTAGTAAACATCATCCCCACAATATTGGATTCAAACACACGACGAAAGCGGGTTTCACTTGCTTGTAGGGATTCTTCGGCTCGTTTGCGATCGGTATCATCACGCATGATGATTAGGACTTCATCTGAACTAATCGGGACAATTCGCACTTCTTCAGAAATTAGGCGATCATCTTTATATGACTGCTGTTCATAAACCTGTAGCTCTCCCGTAGCAGTCGCTTGCTCGATCATCGCTAGTTGCTGTCGCAATAAATCTGGTGATAGAACCTCAGAGAGATGATACTGGATCGGCAAAAACCTTTCTTCCGAGTCTTGAGGGTTGACATATTTTAAACAGCTTCCATCTCGTGTAACGCGCAGCAACAGATCGGGAATTGCTTGGAGCATGGCATGAATTTGGGCTTCACTGGAATGAAGGGCTTTAGTACGTTCTTTGATCTTAACTTCTAACGATTGATTGAGTTCTTGTAGAGCTAATTCAGCTTTTTGACGCTCGCTGAGTTCTTCTTGAAGTTGTTGATAGGTGATGCGCTGTTGCTGTTCTAATTCAGCATTGCGATCTTGGAGCAGGATTAAATTTTCCGCCTCTAGCCGCGCTACTTTTTTTTCTAAAATCTCTGCTAGATTATAAAGCTCGATCGGATTAAGTGCTTGCAGTAGACTAGTTTGTGTAACGATACCCAGCAGTTCTCCCTGTTCACCAACTACAGCTAAACGACTGATAAAGCGCTGCTCCATAATTTGATGCACCATCCATAGCGAATCATCAGGCTTAACTGCAAAGATCGGACTGCTCATCATTGTCGCCGCATTCCAGTTTTCTAGATTTAAGCCCAAGGCTTGAAACTGGACAATATCGCGCTCAGTCACAATTCCTACAGGAATTTGCCATGCTTGCGATGGGTTTCTAGAAGTTTCTACGATCATCACTGAGCTAATCCGATTGGCAGCCATCATCTGAGCGATCATTAGCATCGAAGCCTCTGATGCCGCACAAACTACATCATTAGTCATCACCTCATTTACTAGTCGCAGACGCAATAGATCGATCGGACGAGAAGATTGGCGCAAACTTTCATGGGTGACGATCCCTACTACGCGATCGCCTTCGCCCAAGATCGGCAAATGACGAATATGGTGCTGCTGAAGTAAATTAATTGCAAAAAATAGATCTGTAAAGGCTGACTCAGCTAAGGTAAAAACTGGATGAGCCATTACTTCACGCATGGTCAAACGATCTAGCGGTCGTTGCTTGGCACTCAGGCAAACTACGTCTCGCTCGGTCATAATTCCTACCAGTCGATCATTTTCTAATACCAACACACAACTCGATCGCACTTCCATTTGCAAGTGATCTAGTTGGCTAGTGGTAGTTTTGCTTGTCTCACATTGCGATCGCTCACTACTCATTTTTGCGATCGCATCCATCACCATTGTTTCAGGCGTAACGATCAGAGGGTTACGAATGATCGCCGACTTGAGTTCGATTTGGGTAAAAGCATTATCAGAAGTGGACATGGGTTTATGGGGGATTTTTTTTGATCTAAAATCTAACTTTGGACGATCGGTAGGGAAATATGAATAGTTGTCTCTTGCTGATAAATGCTAGTAATTGAAAACGCGCCTCCCGCTAGTTCAACAATCTTTTTGACGATTCTAAGTCCTAGGCCTAGCCCTTGTTGCTCATAAGTTTTGCGATCGAACTGCACAAAAGCACCAATGCGATTGATTTGATCTTCGGTCATACCTCGCCCTGAGTCATGCATTGACAAGTTAAATGTATTATCCACTACTTGACTGCTAACTTTGATGATTGTCCCTGATGCCGAGAATTTCAAAGCATTATCGAGCAACTCAACAAGAAGTATTATCAAATATTGATCTGATAGGGGAATTTCTGCTTCCTCAAGGTCAAAAATGAGATGATGCTCGGCATTACCATTACAACTTTTATAATTTTGGGCATAAGTTTTTAATTGATTCTCAACGAGCGCGTTAGAAAATTTAGTGTGAGCTGATTTAAAGAACTTTTTCTGACTAGAAGGGTTTTCTAAGTCTAAGTAAGTTAAGAACTTCTTGGTTAAGCTGTCTAAGCGCTGGGCAGATTCGTCAGCCCAACCTAGCATCTCTTTGATTTCGGCAATATCCATATTTTCGATATCGTCTTTTAGTAAGCTGATCGTGCCGATAATGCCATTGAGAGGGGTATTTAACTCGTGAGACATTCTCGAATTAAAAGTGCCGCGCAATTCATTGAGAGTGCTTTCGAGAATGTTAATCGTATTTGCTTGGAGATGAGATAGGGCTTGAATATCGTCATACTGTTGTTTGATTCTCAGCATAGAATGTACTCTTGCTCGTAGTTCAATACTATTGATCGGCTTACTAATAAAATCATCAGCCCCAGCGTTTAGACAGTTAGCCAGATCGGACTTGGAGCTTAAGGCTGTCACCATAATGATCGGCACAATTTGCCACTGGGGCATTGCTTTAATGATTTTACAGACTTCAGTACCATTCATCTCTGGCATCATCACATCTAGCAAAATTAAATCGGGCTTAAACATGTCGAGAGATGCGATCGCATCTTGACCACTAGCCGCATAATGCAACTGGTAGTTTTGATTGAATAAGAGGATTTCAATCACATCAAAATTATCAGCTTCGTCGTCAACAACTAAAATTGAAAATTTATTATTTACCATGATGTTTCTTTTATTGATTTTTATACCGCAATCCCGATCGCAAAAACAATTTTTGATAATGAGAACTGGTTGTTCTTATCCAAAGCCCTAAGCAAGATAAGCCTCCAGATAAGCAACAACTGAAGGAAAACTTTGATCAATCTCGGTCATTAAGCGATCGCTACCCTCTAATTGATAATTACGCCCCGCAGCCTCTAACTTTAAACAAATCTCAGAAAAGGCTGTAGCACCGAGCATTTTACTACTTCCCTTTAAGGTATGCGCCACATATTCTATTTGCGAAGCGTCCTGATCGATGATGGCTTGACGGAGCTTGGTTAATAAGACTGGACATTCTTCTGTTAAAAACAAATTAATCATCCGTTTAGGTAAATTTACAGAAATTTCCTCAATCTCTTTGAGTGCGCGATCGTCAAAGTCTTGATTCTGTAACGATATAGCCGATAATATTTCGACTGCTTTCGGGATATTGCCCCAGCGCTCAATCGTTCTTTGTAAAGTGTCAAAAGATACTGGTTTACTGATGTAGTCATCCATCCCTGCTTCTAAGCACATTTCGCGATCGCCTTGCATAGCACTAGCAGTCATGGCGATTAAGGTTGGACGAGGTTGCTTAGTCGCTGTCGCTTCTCCCACAATACGAGTAGCCGTCTCTAGTCCATTTAGGCGTGGCATTTGGATATCTAAAAACACCATATCAAAAGCGTTATTTTTCAGGGCATCGATCGCTTCGATTCCATCATTAACAATTATCGGGGTGTAGCCCATCTTACTGAGCATCGCCATCACCATTTCTTGGTTAATCAAATTATCCTCAGCGACCAAAATATTGAGCGGTAACGTCGTCGCCAGATCGGTACTATGGGAATTAGCTCGACGCAGTATGTTTCTCCCATCAGTGATAGTTACTGGTTGAGGAGTTATATCGGTTACTGAAACTGGCAAGACAAAGTAAAAAGTTGAACCCTGATTGGGGATGCTTTCTGCCCAAACCCGTCCTCCCATCATCTGCACAAGCTTTTGACAAATCGCTAGTCCCAATCCTGTTCCTCCATACTGACGAGCAGTTGCGATCGATGCTTGGGTAAAAGGTTGGAACAGCTTTTCTAATTGTTCTGGGGAAAGTCCAATCCCTGAATCTTGCACTTCAAAAAGCAGTGTCAGTCCCTTCTCTGTCTCTACCGAGGTTGATACTGACAGATTGACTGCGCCTGTATGGGTAAATTTGACAGCATTGTTTGCCAAATTAAGCAGGATTTGGCGTAACCTGATCGAATCACCCAGAATATAGGCTGGTGTTTGTTGATCAATCTGGTAATGTAACCCAATTCCCTTTGCCTCAGCTTGGCTGCTCAGCAGCGCACAGGTATCAACGAACATCCCACGGACATCAATGGGTAAATTTTCTAATGAAAGTTTTTGGGATTCCAGTTTAGAGAAGTCGAGGATGTCATTAATCACGGTTAAGAGAATTTCGCCACTGGTTTGAATGGATTGCACAAACCGATGTTGCTCTTGGTCGAGGGATGTCGTTGTTAATAGCTCGGTCATCCCTAAGACTCCATTAATTGGAGTGCGAATTTCATGACTCATCATTGCCAAGAAGTCGGATTTGATCCGCAGTGCGGACTCGGCAACTTCCTTGGATTCTTGAAGATTGATTTCGTATTGCTTGCGATCGGTAATGTCACGAAATCGCCAGACAAATCCCCAAAATTTACCATTAGGAGAAATGACAGAACTACTAAAATATTCGTAAGTAAGACTATTGTGAACTAACTCTCCATGGGTAACTTGCTCAGGCGAATCATAGGTGTCTTCTAAAATGTGAGTGATTGCTTGAGGAAAGTGCGATTCTTGAAGTAAGGGCAGAAGCAATAATTCTTCATTGTTAGGGTCAATTGCGATCGCAGTACTCCCCAATATTTCAGACATTTTTTGGTTATAGGCGACTAGTCTACCCTGCTCATCGGCGGCGATAACTGCTTCTAAGCTGGCTTCAAGTTGAGCATGGACTAAAGCATTAGCACGTTCAGCGCGATCCTGCTGCTCTTTGATGCGTAACATGGACTTGACCCTAGATTGAAACTCTAGAGCGTTGAGGGGTTTACTGATAAAGTCACTAGCGCCAGCATTCAAACATCTGGCTAAATCTTCCTTAGTATTAAGCGCAGTGACCATGATGATTGGGACATTTTTCCACTCAGGTAAAGCTTTAATCCTTGCACAGACTTGAATACCATCCATAACTGGCATCATCACATCTAGTAAAATCAGATCAGGACGAAATGTGTCGAGGTTTGCGATCGCAGCTTGACCACTAGCGGCATAATGCAACTGGTAGTTTTGATTGAATAAGAAGGTTTCAATCACATCAAAATTATCAGCTTCGTCGTCAATAATTAAAATAGATGCTAGATTCATTGCCTATTTTCTGAGTGTGCTAACTAGTACGCTAAAGGTTTAATGTGCTAAAAGTTTAATGCGCTAAAAGTT
>CASBRC010000076.1 GCA_949128015.1 Synechococcales cyanobacterium PMM_0003 | reverse complement strand
GAGTGGGCTTTGTCGTCGGCAATCGTCATGTTATTCAAGGCTTACGGACTCTTAAAACTAACCTCGATTACGGAATTTTTTCGGCAATTCAAGTTGCTGCTGAGACTGCCCTGCAATTGCCTGATAGTTATGTCGAAGAAGTTTGCGATCGCTACAAAGAGCGGCGTGATTTCTTAATTGCAGGGCTAGCCGAGCTAGGTTGGAATATTCCTAAGACCTATGCCACCATGTATCTCTGGATTCCTGCGCCTGTAGGGATGACCTCGGCTGATTTCGCGCTGAAGGTATTAGAAAGCACGGGCGTAGTTTTCACACCCGGTAGTGCTTTTGGTCAAGGTGGCGAAGGCTATGTCAGAATTAGTTTGATCGCTGACTGCGATCGCCTTGGCGAAGCGCTTAATCGACTTAAGCAAGCAGGGATTCGGTATGAGTAATCCAGCCTACTGAGGCTTTAAAGGGTATAGAGAAATTTTTGAAAGTGGCGCTTCGCGCCACTTTCAAAAATTTCTCTGGGTTTCATGTCAGCGCTTTGCGCTGTAAGGAAAAAAGAAAAAGGAAAAAGTGTTGAATTTATTGCCGCTTGCTTTTGAATTTACTTCTCCAGGTCCAATTGCTTTTGAGCTTGGGCCACTTTCGATCCGTTGGTATGGTTTATTGATCGCTTCGGCGATCATTTTTGGGACAGTTTTGGCACAAAAACTAGCTGAAAAACGGAATGTCGATCCAGAGCTAGTTGGTGATTTGGCAATATGGCTGGTGGTTGGGGCGATTCCCTGCGCCCGTTTCTACTATGTCTTGTTTGAGTGGCATCGCTTTCAGACTCAAGAATGGTACAAAGTCTTTGCGATCTGGGAAGGTGGCATCGCTATTCATGGCGCAATTATCGGTGGTGCGATCGCCGCAACTATATTTTGTAAGCGCCAGCAAATTTCTACATGGCTAATGGCAGATATCTTCATGCCTGCGGTGATCCTCGGACAAGCGATCGGGCGTTGGGGCAACTTCTTTAATTCTGAAGCCTTTGGTAGTCCCACTGACTTACCTTGGAAATTACTTATTCCCATTAACCGCCGTCCGCCCGAATTTGTGAATGAGTCTTACTTTCATCCCACTTTTCTATACGAATCGCTCTGGAATCTTGGCGTATTTGGTATTTTAATGTTTACTTTCCTACGATTTTCTAAACTTAGGACTGGCACAATCACGATGATTTATGCGATCGCATATAGTCTCGGTAGATTTTGGATTGAAGGCTTACGCACTGATAGTTTAATGGCGGGGCAACTTCGTACCGCGCAGATGATTAGCTTAGGCTTAATTAGCGCAGGAATCTTCGGTTTAATTTGGCTATACGGTTTGCGTCGCCGTTTTCCTGATACCACGCCTAAAGAAATGCCAACCGAAAATCTATGACCAAATTGCCACATACCGATCCTCGTGAAATGGTGGAAACTGCATTTCTGGCAAGTACCACCGCGATGTTGTTTTTAATTAATTTCTACTTCCCGCTTGGTCCTTTACTAAGGATGCTGTTTCCACTGCCAACGGCTTTAGCCTATTTGCGCTGGAACGGTCGGGCTTCGTGGATGTCAATGGTAGTCACTGCGCTACTTCTCGCAATTCTGATGGGGCCAACGCGCAGCATTCAATATATTGTGCCGCATGGCTTAGTTGGGATCACACTTGGCTATCTCTGGAAACGCGATTTCCCTTGGTCAGGTTCGCTTAGCATTGCGACGATGATTGGCTCAATTGGTTCAGCTTTCCAATTTGCTTTTTTATCACTTTTATTAGGAGAAAATGTCTGGAATTATTCAATTGTCCAGATTACAGGTTTACTCAATTGGCTACTACAAATGTTCGGCTCCCTCGAACAACCAGATTTTGCAATGATCCAACTTTTTGCGATCGCAGCCATTATCTTTAGTAATTTCGCCTATCAATTACTCGTGCATCTAGTCGCATGGATTGTCCTCAATCGTCTTGGCAATCCGATCCCCCATCCTCCAAAATGGATAGAATCTATGCTCGCTTAACCCAAAAAGTAAAGAGCGGCGCTCTTTACTTTTTGGGTTTTGATTTGGTAACAGATATTAAAATACTCACTTAAACGATCTTCTGCCCTTAGCCATCAGCATAGCTAAGACAATCCGTGGAAAAACTTAATTAATTGACACAATCTCAAATAAGAATTTATACTCATTAGTTAACTGCCAGAATGATTATAATTCTGAAATATTGGCGCAAATCACCCTCGTTATCATGATCAACCCTGCCGAACCAAATAAAACTGTAATTGCAAAATCATCGATCGCCCTATCTGAGCGAGAGTTGCAAGTGATTGAATTAGTAGCTGCGGGCTTAACCAACCAAGATATCGCGATCAAACTAGCGATCAGCAAACGGACTGTCGATAATCACATCAGCAACATTTTAACCAAAACCAAGACTGATAATCGGGTTTCACTCGTTCGCTGGGCTTTGCAGTGGGGCAAAGTATGCATTGATGAAGTTAACTGCTGCATACTTGATAATCAGCCAGTTATCAATGTTTTAGATGTAAAAAAAGATTTAGGGCAGGAATTAGAAAGTGCTTAGTGGGGAAGTGACGATTAATCGATACAAAATTGTTTATCATCCTGATATTGCTTTAGCCATGTATCGAGAGTTAGCATCCCATATCGAACAGATTGAAGATATTAATGCTGAGTTATTTTGGCAAGAAAGTACTGAATTTAGTTATTTAGGTAGTCAAATTGGGGGGATGTGGCTTACCTACCCACAGTCAATCTCCGAAAATTCTCAATTTTTAATCAAAAAAATTTTGAACCATTATGGAGTTTGGATTTCCGAACCCGATTTATTCATTAATGCTTAAAACCCAAGAATTAATGCTGCGCTTCGCGCAGCATTAATTCTTGGATTTTGATTTATTCTAAAATCTATGAAAAAACGTATATTTACAGATTTTGATGGTCCAATCATGGACGTATCAGAGCGATATTATCAAGTTTATTTATATTGCTTAGAAAAAATTTGCAAACCCGATCAAGTAATTAATACTCTTTCAAAATCTGAGTTTTGGGAATTAAAGCGATCGCAAATTCCTGAAAAAGAAATTGCCAATTTATCAGGCTTTGAAGACGATAAACAAGCGATTGCTTTTGTTCACTTGCGCCGAGCTACCGTGCATACCGATCCATATTTTGAACACGATTACCTAATTGAAAGTGCGATCCCAGCCTTAGAGCAAGCCCAACAAGCAGGAATCGATCTCGCAGTCATGACCATGCGCCGCCGCCGCGAACTCGAACCTGTGCTTGATCAATATAATTTAAGTCGTTTTTTTAAACGCGATCGCATTTTCTGTCTTGACGATGACTATATAAAAACTGTTGATACTCAAGACAAGACTAAATTAATGCAACGCGCCCAAGATTATTTACCAGTAGTAGAACAACAGTGGATGATTGGCGATACCGAAGCGGATATCATTGCTGCCCAAACTTATAACGTTCCTGCGATCGCTGTTCTTAGCGGCATTCGCAATCAAACCCAACTAGAAAAGTACAAACCAAATCAAATCTTTCCTAACTTGCTCATATCAGTAACGACAATTTTAGACTTATAAATAAAACAAAAGCAGCGCGTTGCGCTGCTTTTGTTTTATTTATGGATTTCAGATTACATTCCCCCTAGAAATTCTTGCTTAGCAATCTTTACCATCACAGCTTGCTGTCCTAAATAAAGCATATGTAACTCAGTAAGAAGT
>CASBRC010000075.1 GCA_949128015.1 Synechococcales cyanobacterium PMM_0003 | reverse complement strand
GTCCCGAATCGTAATGATTACCGCAGTCAAGCCAGAAAGTTGATTTCCCGTTTTGCAGAACCTTAGCTATTTCTACTCTCGCTTCCGCATTATCTACAGCTCCAATGCAGATTGTCAGATGATTCCAGCGTGAATTTCCCATGTCTGCCCTGAATGGGTCGGCGATCGCGCTTATTTCAATGCCCCATTGCCATCCATATCTTGCTGCAAGCACCGATGCTTTCGGCAATCCAAGGTCACTCGGGATGAAGTTTTGTCGGGGAATGTTTTTCGACTCTACCCGATCTGGGTCAATGAAGGTAATCGCTACCTTTTTCCCTGCTTGCTTTTGCAGATAGGCAATACGCGGCAAATTCACGGCTAACCATCCTCCTGTCCCACCACAGCCTATTAAAACTAAGTGCAGTTCTTCATAGGCTGGCAGCAGAATCGGTACGGCTTCGGCAAATGGTAATGAGAGTAATGACATTACCAATCCTCTGACAGACAATCGGTCAATTGGTTGGGTAATTCTAATATCCCTGCTGTGGCCGTTTCATAGAAATGACCGTAGATACCCACTCGCATCCGTATTTGTGGGTTGGTGAAGATTTCTCCGAGTACTCCATAAATCCGAAAGCCTGTCTCATCGCGATTGTCCGTTTTTGAGAAATAGGCTTTCATTCCATGATGTGAATGTATTTCAATCATTGCTTTGCCATAGGAACTATTCACGCTATTGTCCAATGGCTTACAGGAGGTTGCTGTTTGTTCCTGATCTGGTATGGCTAGTTGCCAACTACCTTTTTCAAAATATAGGTGAAATACGATCTCTACTGGTTTACCCTCAGCGTCACAAGCAATACAAGATGCTTCTAGCATTTGCTGTACGAGTGAGCTAGGGACTGGGGAATACAATATCTGTACGGATGCCGATATCGATCTCAGTCCCTTGGCTTTGTAATACACCACAGGCGCGATCGCGATTAGTCCCTGCCGTTTTGCTCTCACAAATGTACCGTTGCCTGCATAGACATACTCGTACAATGAGGTTGGCGCAGTTTCAGGAAAGGATTGTTCAGTTGCAATGATGTGCTGGATTAGTCCTGCACTGTAGATGATTGGCAATACTGGATTTGATGTAGCTGTATTCTGTTGAACGTGTTCTAATAATTTCATCGGTTTATCACCATATTGATCGCTACTTGCACCGAACGGCAACATTGGACAAGATCGTTGAGGGGATAGCGTTTGGATTTATGCAATTGCATGAGTTTTACGCGGATATCTTCTGGATGTGAACTTGATTTACCATCGATAAGATGATTGCTAAATGGGGTAGTCGCAAACATCTGCCATGCTTGAGCTAATCTCTCTATCCCTTCGGCATAGTTGCTTACGTTATTCTCAGCTCCCATACAAATTCTCCCGTCTCCATAAATGTTCGGTAAGGGGACATGGTAGATAGGCGCATCAGCATCAAAGGTCTTCAGCTTGGTTGCCCAAACATAACAAGTATCTCCACAAAGCATAAACACTATTCCCATCATCGGGATGGTCATGGTGATTGGCTCTGCGGCACCATTTAAGTCGATAAATGTGAATGTCCGTTTTGCGGGTGGCAAAAATTGAACGAACCATTTTCCTTCTCTACAACTACCTAATCGCTGCACTCCCGTCGGTATCCATCCTGAGTCAATCTGCTCATGTTGAAACGCTGACTTGACAGTATCGGGCGATAGGAATTTATAGGTTTCTCTTAATCTATCTCGATATTGAAAGCAGTAATGCCCTCCTTTCAGAAATAGTAGCTTTGCTTCTGCTTCGATCAATGGATAGCCATCAGGATTGAGGGCATCTTGAATTGGATCTATAATTAGCACTTGGATCTCCTTAGGCGGCTTGTGTGCTTGTGAGGTAACGAGGATGCAGTGCGGGGTTTGGTTCTTTGCACCGATTCCACAGTCGTACTACGTTGACGCAGTTCTGCGAATCTTGATCTAGCCAGTCGATAAATTGTCGATAATTGTCCATGATTACTTTTGCCTCTGTATATGCTTCTCTGAGTGCATCAATCGTCTCTACTTTCCAATCAGAATCCATAATTTCACATTCGTAGGTGATATCCAGCCAGATGTTGCCTGTGGATTGGGTTAACATATCCAGTGCTACGGGTAAGTGCGCTATTGTCCCTTTTAACTTTTGGGCTTCTTGACCTAGTTTTTGGTAGTTGATGTAACTTGCGGCGATGGGCAAGTCTTTCCCCATTTCCTCTTCTAGCTCATTCCAAGTATCATTTTCAATTCCATGAATTAGGCACATCAGAAATTTCTCTGTCACGCCCAATCCATCAAATTCTTCGTAATACCATGAAGTGCCAAGTGGCTCCACGGGAATATAGGATGTACGTTCAAATTCCGTTAGCTCTATTGGCAATGGAAAGAATTGCTGATCCACTAAAGTCAGAAATTCTAGCTCTTTCTCCGTATAGGTTGCATGGCTGGTAAATCTAGGACTAGCTCTTGATTGCTGATATTCGTCGAGATAATAATGCTGATATAGTTGCAGGATCGTTGATCGTTGCTGGATCGCTTCCAGATACTCCCCAGCACCATCGGCAGTGCGATTGCTCATCCACTGGAATTTAGATTTCTCCATCTTAGAATCCTCTAATCGTCATCGGTGCAGCGATCGGGCTGGCTCTTTTTAGGTTGTCTAGTGACCGATGCATAGACAGACTCGCTTGTTTGGATATGTTCATCGCTTCAGTAAAATCTTCTAGACCGATTTCGTCCAACTCGATTAACTGATGTCCCTGCTGCTCTTGCTGCTCAATCTCCCATAGTATTTCTAGCAAGGGATTGATTGATTCATCGGCAGCGATCAAACTGGCGATCGCTGTTCTGCTCATGGGTTGCCCTTCGGGCCTGCTTGTTTGCAGACATCAACAATCACATCTCCATTCGGTTGGACATTTCTATGGATTTGTGAGTTTTTCACGCCTTCAAAATATAGACTCAAAGTGTCTCTGATTTGCTCGTCACTAATACCGATTGCGGCTGGTACTGGAATTGCTTGTCCTTCAATCTTGATAATGTAATTGGGTTCAGTTGGATTCATAGTTGTAATGTCTGTTGTTCTAGTTTGGACGATTTCAATGATTTACTTGGGAAGCCTACAAATTCTCGCTTTTGTGGTGTTTTTTCTTCGTTCTCGATTGGCTCATCGAACTGGATTGGTAATGCTAAGGCACTCTCTGCATAGGCTTGAATGATTTCTGCTAGCGGCGCAGGAATCGGCGTAAGTGCTGAAAGTGGAATTATCCGAATCAGTGGACTTCCCAAATCTTGGCAAATGGAAATTATTACCAGCCTCTCTGACGGTTGTTCGGTTTCAGGTAGTATTTCAATGCATAGCCTCAATCGGCTCTTGTCTAGGTCAATTGCTGGGGCTGTCATGGCTTTCACGATGTTAAACTTATGCGCTTTTACACAAGCACTGGCGCTAGCCATGATAGGCGGCGCTTCGCGCCGCCTATTTGTTCTAAAAATTTACAGGGTCGAACAATATGCTAAGTTAATATAGAATCCATGGACTCTGGGAGGAATCTCATGAATGCACAGCAAGTTGATTCTATTTCGCCAAAAGAACTTACTAAAGCCAATCTAAAGCAATATATCGTAGAACAACTTTCTCAAGAGCCTGAAGTAGAAAAAGTTATTATCTTTGGTTCTTTTTTAAAATCAAATACACCAAATGATATTGATATTGCTATATTCCAAAATAGTTGTCAAACTTACTTGACCCTTGCCTTAAAATACCGAAAGCTTTTAAGACCTCTATATTCTCTTCTCCCAATTGATATAATCCCACTTCGTTTAGATGCTCAAGGTAGTTTTATAAACGAAATTAAATGTGGTGAGGTTATCTATGAAAAGTGAAACTAAAATATGGTTAGACTACGCGGAAGAAAACCTAAAATCTTCCAAAATATTACTTGATAATATGCTCTACAATCCTTCTCTTCAAAATGCACAACAATCAGTTGAGAAGGCACTTAAAGCTATTGTTATTGAGCATGAAATCAGTCTAAAACGGACACATGATATTCTTGAATTAAAATATTTATTGCAAAGAAAAAATATTATAGTCAGTATTTCAGATGATGAATGTGACTTATTAAATACCATTTATCTTCCTTCAAAATATCCTATGGGCGATGCAATAGATGAGATCAATCCAGATGATGAACTCTGTCGCATCGCAATCGATATTGCTGAAAATGTTTTTGCGTCAGCGATAGATTTAACAAAGTAAATACTGTGTAACCTTAGTGAAGACAGAGTTACATAAATTTGTTAAAAAAAGCAAAATCTTCATAGTGAAGATTTTGCTTTTTTTAAGTCAACTCGTTGGATTTTTCACTTTCAATCTCAAGCGGCGTTTTTCATCCGCATTGGTCGAAAGTTGGACTTGATACCAACAGGGATAGGGCTGCGCGATGGGAACACTCGCAGACGCTCTTCTGTAAACACTCGAAACTTCGCTGTATGATGTTTGCCACTATTGTTCGCAACCAGATAAACTCTTGCGTCTACGATCGCTTCAATTGTTGCATCTGGCAATTCGGGGCGCGGATATAAGGGAAACTCAATCCCACGCTCCTGTAAGAATACTTCCACAATGTCAACAAACTTCTGCTTGGCTTGTGAAATGTCGATACCAACAATCAGCTTTGCTCTAGACCATGTTACAAAAGCTTGTTGCTCTACGCTGCTGCTGCTCTTGGGCTTACAACTCCATTGCACGCCTTTCTGCGATGCTCGTGGCAATAGTAAACATTG
>CASBRC010000074.1 GCA_949128015.1 Synechococcales cyanobacterium PMM_0003 | reverse complement strand
TGAATTGGTTGCTCTAGTTGGTTTGCCCGTAGTTTTTGCATTGCAGGGTCGAATGACCCCACTCCTGGCAACACAATTCCATCGGCGGCAGCTAACTCTTGGGGATCATTAGTGACAATTGGGGTTGCACCTGCCATCTCTAGCCCTTTACAAGCTGAGTGCAGGTTGCCCATGTCGTAGTCAATCACTGCCACAACTGGCATGATATTGCTCCTGTTTGATAGTTGACAATCTAAAAAGTTGTGGCGCTCGCTGCGCGTGCGCCACAACTTTTTAGGATTTTAAGAGATTATAATGTTTGCCAAGGCAAAGCGCCGAGAATAAATTGATCGCTGGTCGGCAAAGTCTTGCAAAGTGCAACTTTCTCGACCAGCGATCAGTCTAATAAGTAGTTAAGCCAAAAAAACCTTAAAACCCAAAAAGCTGTGGCGCACGCTGCGCGTGCGCCACAGCTTTTTGGGTTCTGGGTTTTATTATGTCTAGCTACTTAACTTGGCAAAATGTTTGTAAATCCTGAAATAAGTATTATGAGGTTTAGGATGGCTGGCAAGCTAGTTGTTAATCATATTTTATTGGTGCTGAGCATTAGTGCGATCGCACCATTAGCGATCGCAAATCATGCTGCGATCGCAGAGGAGATAATCTCCATACCCCAAGCGCCAGTCGAGCCAAGCCTTTGGTGGAAAACGCAGCGATTACAAGAAGGATGGGTCGAAAATATTGCGATCGATACTGAAGCAAAACAGGCGATTGTCACGATTAATCCAACCAGATGGCTTGCCTCTGATTATTTACAGCGTTTTAGTTTCTTGTTTAAGCTAGGAACTGAAGCCCAAAAGCAGAATTTTAATGTGTTACTACACAACCGTCGCGATCAGAAGCTGGCTGAATACAGCACGATCGAGGAACGGTGGCGCATTGATCCAAAATCTTTAGGTACAGAGCCTTTTCGGGTAAATGCACCAGCTATGTTTTAACAGCAATTTTGAGCAAGTAGATCGCTTCGCATTGCGCTTTATAGGTTCTTGCCTAAGTTAATCCCAAATAAGTTGTTGAGGCGATCGCGAATCCATGATAATGCGGCAAGTTGAGACTTCTGTAATTCTTCCTCATTTAGTAATCCAAGGCTAATCGACACCTGTTGTCGCTCAGAAAGCTTTAACGCAATTTGCTCTCCTAAGTCCTTATATTCAATCAAAAGCTTTCGCAATTGCTGTCGCTCGACTACAAATAAAACTGTATCAGCCGTCAGAGTTCGCACAGTCGCCGTGCGTGGAATCCCCATGAGCAGTGAAATTTCACCAAAAAATTCGCCCTCCTGTAATGTGGCGATTGCCTGATTAGCCTTTTCGGAAAAAACCTCTACAGCACCAGACAAAATGATATAGAAATCATCACTCGGATCATTTTCCCGACAAATAACTTCTTGAATATCAAAATGTTTGCGATAGCCTCTAGCAATTATTCCAAACAACTCAACTTCTGTGCATCTTTCAAAATAAGATATTCGACGCAGTAAATCACGCAAATTTCTTGTAGTGATATCATCAGATATATCAGCAATATTAGAGATAGAAGGCTCGGATAGTCTTGGCTGGGGAAGATTTTCTTTCTCTTCTAAATTGGGTGGATAACGTAGAGATGGAAATGCTTCAGAATTACGAAATATGATTTCTCTTGCTGGTGTAGGCATTTTAATATCTTTTGCCTTAAGCTCGTAGGCAATCCGAAAGTTCAGAGAGCTACGAATTGGCTCGTTATCACTGGGGGAATTAATCCAGACAAGTAGCACAAAATCATAGGAATCGTCACCAAATTTTTCCAGCCTAACTTCGGGTACTGGTGTAGACAATGCACGGGGTTCGTGGCGGGCTGCTGTCAGTAAAGCCTCAGTTAAGAGTAGTAAATCAGTGTCGTGAGCCACACTGATCGGAATATGAATACGGCAAGTATGTCCTTCGTAGCTCCAATTGACAGTATCGTTTTCAATAAACCTTTGATTAGGAACAATTACAAACAGATCATCATTAGTACGAACAATTGTGGAACGAATCGAAATTTTTTCAATTGTGCCTTTAAGTTTGCCAATTTCGATGTAGTCGCCAACTTTAAGAGTTTGCTCGAAAAGCAACACTAATCCACTAATAAAATTACTGGCAAGATTTTGTAAACCAAAACCAATCCCAATTCCGACTACACCTGCAATTACCGCTAGTGAACTAAGATTGATGCCTGCTGTTTGTAAAATAATCACACAACTAAAGGTGATCAATAAGTATTTGATAAATACTGTAATCGCTTCTTGTAAGCCGCGATTGATCCGCATCCGTACTAATAGCGATCGCCGAATCATTTCACTAGTCAGATTTGCCACAAAAAAGGTGAGAACGATCAGACTTAGTGAAAGAATGATCGCCGTGATTGAGAACTTATTACCTCCGATATCTAGAATTTGAGCTGTGAAAATCTCATACAGTTTTGTTAATAAAACATCCATCTTTTCGTCTATTTCTGCGCTTTATAGACTAATATAGCGCTTGCATTTGGAATTTCCGAATTTTTAAGTTGAGTGTTGATCTTGCCTAAGCCTTCCTCAGTGCCAATCCATATCTGTTGATTGTAGACAAGCAAATTGATGACTGAACTGCTTGGCAAATTATAGATAGATGATGTAATTGACCCGTTGTAAGTATTGGCAAGGACTAGACCATCTCTCATACCGATCCATAACTCGCCGTTTTTATTACTGGCAAGCGCCACAATATCTCGTCCAGTCACCGAATTAATGCGGGCGATCGCTTTATTTGTATTTGAATTAATTTCAAATACATTGCGTGGCGTTCCTGCCCAAATTTTGCCCGATGGATCAACAGCGAGAGATTGAACAATTTGACCTGATACATAGGGAATCCGTGCCGTAATTTTTGCTGTCCCAGCGTTAATTTTAATCAAGCCATTTAATGTTCCCACCCAAAGATTGCCAGCATTGTCAAACTGCATCACATTCGCGGCTGTTCCAGGAATATCAGGCATTCTGGCATAGGTTTCGGCGTTGTAGGGACTGATGCGAGTAATCCCTTGATCGGTTCCAACCCAAATAAAACCTGCTCGATCCATTGCTAGGCTCAAGATCCGACTTGAAGATAGTTGGATGGCGATGTTTTCAATTTTGCCAGTGCTAGGATCAATTTGATAAAGCCCTGAAGTTGTGCCAACCCAAAAATAACCGCGACGATCTTCTAATAGAGCTGTAACCGTAGAATTTGGTAAAGAAATGGAGGCGATCGCAGTTCCAGATCTTTGATCGATTTGAATTAAACCTTGCCAAGTACCGAGCCATAGTCTGCCTTGATCATCGATTAGAGTTGCGCTAATTCGATTATCTAGGTTTGATGATGGATTGCGGGCTAAACGAATATTTGCAGGTATGACGGGGCTATGGTGGTCAGTATTAACAGCATTTGCGGTATTAATGGCTCCATCGGTCAGCGCATTAAGCGCACATAGGCTAGCTAGGTTAACTGTTATTGCTAACAATGCTTTCGAGAAAGTTTTTGAGAAACTGCTAGATGAGGTTTTTGCGATCGCATTTGATATTTTTTTTGTTGTCAACATCTTTATCACCACACCACAATCTATTTACACGCTTTTAAGCGTCAGATGTTAACACAAGAGATTGCGATCGTCTCATCAATTTTAGCTTTACAGCGCTTTGCGCTGTCATAAAACCCAGAAAAGTTTTTAAAAGTGCCGCGAAGCGGCACTTTTAAAAACTTTTCTGGGTTTTATAATAAAAATCAATTTTGGGTTTTGCGGCGCTTTGCGCCGCCT
>CASBRC010000073.1 GCA_949128015.1 Synechococcales cyanobacterium PMM_0003 | reverse complement strand
GCATCGTTAAAAAATGACAAAACAAAAAATAACTTTATGGATCTCGAAGATAAAACATTAAAAGAGTTGTTCGATCTTGTTGATAAAATTGGTAAAAAGCATTACCACAGGATAACTAAAGAAGATTTTGAGGACTATCAACAGTATGAACATTGGCGCTATATCGATAGTAACTTCGGTGCTGGAACTACTCAAGAAAGTAAGGATTGGGTGAAAGACAATTCAGATTTTCATTGCCCAATTTGTAGTTCGCGTTATCACAAAGATAATGGAAGGACAGTTGATCACAAGCTGCCAAGATCTAAATATCCTTGGTTATCTGTAGAATTTAAAAATCTATGGGTGATTTGTAGAAGCTGCAATCAGGAGAAAAGCGATATGGATTGGTATGAATATGAACGATATATTTTTAACCACTGTCCAGAGTTTTACGATGCATTGAGAGCATTCCGTCCCACACAACTACTGAAGACATTAAAGTAATTACATCTCAGCCCTACCTCAAAACTAACAAAAAACAGTGCGTTCATAGACGCGCTGTTTTTTGTTGACTGAGCTACTGCAAACATAAGTGGGGGTAAAGGGACTTGAACCCATACGACCTTACAGTCAACGGATTTTAAGTCCGTAGCGTCTACCATTCCGCCATACCCCCTTAGGGCTTTGCTATTCTAACTCGAAATGGGGAAATTTATGATCAAAATTTTTTTATTTTTTTTCAAATCAATCAATATCCTCAAAAAACTATGGTCAGTGCAAGCACTGACCATAGTTTTGAGCTTTAGATTTCCTCGTCGTCGTCCCATTTAGTTTCGGTATAACCAAGTTGGGTTGCCGCAGCTTTCTCGTCACTAGTAAGGTCTTCCCAGAGTTTTTCTGCCGATGCAGGAATATCATCATCCCCTTCCCAGCTAGCTTGTGTCCAACCAAGTACGCCCCAAAGTTTTTGATCTTCGCTAGAAAGTTCATCCCATTCAGGAAAATCTTCTTCTTCATCCCAATTTTCTTCATTCCAGCCCAATTGAGTCCAGAGGTTTTGCTCGGCGCTAGTCAAGTCAGACCAACTTAGTTCACTCCAAAATTCATTAGGATCGCCAGTTACTTCACGGATTGTAGTCATAGAAAATTTGCTCTCAAATTAGAGTTCGGTTATATTTCATCATAAGTTTATTCAGCGTTGAAAAGCAATAGTTAAAATTTAACCTTTAACGTGATGTGCAAGAGAAGCCCTGCAATAAATTGCGGGCTGAAAGCTTAAACCCGTTGAAACGGGTTAATTGAAAATCGATTAGTCAGTTTTAACTGACGATATTCTTTGAGCCACGAACTAAAGTTCTTGGTAATCTATAAGTCCAACGTAACATCAGTTCCTGATAAAAAAATGACAAATCAGAACATCATTGTTTGGTTTCGCAATGACTTGAGGCTGCACGATCATGAAGCTCTGGATCAAGCGCTAACCCAGTCAAAATCATCAAATTCACAACTAATCCCGCTTTATTGCTTTGACCCAAGACAATTTGGGCAGACATCGTTTGGCTTTGCTAAGACAGGCGCTTTTCGGGCGCAATTTTTGCTAGAGAGCATTGCCGATCTTCGTCAAACTTTGCGATCGCATGGCTCCGATCTGATCATCCGTCAAGGACTACCCGAAGAAATTATTGCTGAAATGGCTCAGGAGCTAAACGTCTCCGCAGTTTACTATCATCAAGAAGTTGCTTCAGAAGAACTAAAAGTTGAAGCTGCACTCCAAGCAAAACTGGTCAAGTTAGGCATGAAGTGTCATTCTTGTTGGGGATCTACACTTTATCATCCTGATAATTTACCGTTTGAAATAGCAAATTTACCAGAGGTCTTCACTAACTTTCGTAATCAAGTAGAAAAGACATCAATAGTTAATCCCACATTTCCCACACCGCAAACGCTCCCTAATCTACCAATTATTAGCGTGGGAGAACTACCGCAATTAGAAGATTTAGGATTAACTACACCTGAGTTTGATCAGCGTGCAGTATTGTCGTTTAAAGGTGGGGAGTCATCTGCGATCGCAAGGCTGAATCATTATATTTGGCAGAGCGATCAACTCAAAATCTACAAGGAAACTCGAAATGGGATGTTGGGTGCTGACTACTCTTCTAAGTTCTCACCTTGGCTTGCTTTGGGATGTCTCAGTCCTCGCTATATCTATGAACAGGTCAAGCAATATGAGCATGAGCGCATCGCCAATGACTCAACCTACTGGCTGATATTTGAACTCCTATGGCGCGATTATTTTCGCTTGATCATGGCAAAACATGGCGATCACCTCTTCCGTCAGTCGGGCTTACGCGGGCTGGCGATCGCATGGAAAGAAGATTGGGAAAGATTTGCGCTTTGGCAAGCAGGAGAGACTGGCTTTCCGCTAATTGATGCCAATATGAGAGAACTCGCCGCCACGGGTTTTATGTCAAATCGAGGCAGACAGAATGTTGCCAGCTTCTTAACTAAAAATCTGGGCATCAACTGGCAAATGGGAGCAGAATGGTTTGAATCTTTACTAATTGATTATGATGTCGCTAGTAACTGGGGCAATTGGAACTATAACGCAGGTGTGGGGAATGATGCTAGAGGCTTTCGCTACTTCAATATTCTCAAACAATCTCAAGACTACGACGCTCAAGGGGAATATGTGAAGCATTGGTTGCCTGAACTTGCGGCTTTACCATCCACAAAAGTGCATAATCCTGCCCAGCTAATTGCCGTCGAACAAAGTCGATATGGTGTGAGGTTAGGCGTAGACTATCCCAATCCGATTGTAGATTTGATCAAATCTGTTCAAGCAAATGAAAGGATCTACAACGCCGCGTCATAACTTCGCCCAAAAAGCTGTAGCGCTCGCGCAGCCAGCGCTACAGCTTTTTGTATAAAGCAAAATAATTGCTAATCCCATGTTTCTAGCTCGATCGCAACATTCCTAAATAATGCGAGTATGCGATCGCGTCGCACTTCAAAATTAGCCGCAACCAATATAAAACCAATTCCAGCGACGATGCCAAGCGCCCACATTAGGAAAGAATATTGGGAAACTAAAGTCACGGCTTGAGTGATCACGAGCAAGACAAAAGTGAGCGTTCCCATAAAGAGATAGGCTCTGACCCGCAAGGCGAGTCCAGCGATGATGAAGGCGAAACTCAATCCCCAAGTTGCGATCGCAACGCTAGGATTATTAAACGAATAAATAAAAGCGAAAAGTCCCATACCGCCACTGAGTAAACTACGCAGGGTATGACGTAGAGCCTTGGTGTGTGATGATTGGAGATTTGGCTCGACTTGAGCAAAATATAGTCCAGATAAGCCAATCACACAAATATTAATCAAAAATTTGAGGTTTGAGAATTCAGATTGGGTTTGCGATACATTCTGAAAAATCGCCCAATCCCATAGAAAAACAGCGATGTAAGTGACGCGAATTTGTTCTTCTAATTTGGCATAGATTATGTAGAAAATGCCCACGATGAGTAAACAAGGCGTTGCGATCGCAGTTTGGGTAATCAATACAAATATCAGCGGTAATCCAAAAGCGGAGTTATGCCAAGGCTGTTCTGACCATCCCCATTCTTGCCAAGGTGGCAAATAGAGAATCGCGGCGATAATACAGGCGATCGCCGCCGCGTAGGGCTGGATCAGGTTATTAATTAACCAAGGGTTAGGAAATGCGAAAAGTAGTAAATATGCGATCGCGCCGATGGCGATAGTAATACCTGTATAGATCCAGATATCTGCTCCCTCTAAATCTCCCTTAGTAAGGGCGACTTGATCTATTCCCCCCTTATTAAGGGGGGCTAGGGGGGATCTCTTCCCTTGGGCGATCGCATAGGCAGCCAATGCGATTGCAATTCCAGCACCGATTCCACCACCTGTAACCGATGGACTTAAAAAACTTGCAGACAATAAAAATATGGCACTAGCAGTCCAATTTAGATGAGCAGAGATGTTGATTTCTCTAATCGAAAGTCTTAAATATGGTGCGAGCCAGTTGATAAAAATCTGGTAAGCATAGGCGATCGCACAACCTAAGGTCGCCAGAATCACTAAGCCGTCGCCAAGGCTACCACCTTGAGAGCTTGACACCATTTGATAAAAGAGTAGCTCGTAAGCTGAGAAAGTAGCGAAAACCATTGAGACATAGGTAAGCACTTTAAAAATGGGATTAGATTGGGAAGATCTGCGCCCGATGCCAATACCAATTAAGGACGTGCTTAGTGAGAACAAACCTGTGAGACTGCTGAAGTTGCCAATCCTTAAGAGCGAACCCATCACGCCATAAATTAGGGGGATAATATCCCAACTACGCGGATATTGATCTTTACCACTGCGTTGCATCCACCAGTCGCCACATAGTTGGAATACAAATCCGAGAGCAATATTTGCGATCGCAAGTTCGATTGCCGAACCATTCGTAACTGCGATCGCGCCTGAAGCTAGAAGTTCGATACTCCATGCGATTCCCCATTCTGTCCAAAAAGGCGATCTTTCTGTGTCTTGCCAAATGCGATAAATCAATCCCAATGTTACTAAGATTGTGCTTGGTATGAGATTGATAAATAATTGATCGTCTTGATTAAATCCAAAAACGATCGCAGCTTGGAATGTTTGTAAAATCAGTAGTGCTGCCGAAAGTATTGCTGCCCATATATCAAAAGCTTGGGAATAGGATTGGTTTAATGGCAAATTGAGATTGGGAACATGGCGATCGCGGCGGTATTTCAACCAGTGATTGAGAACATATAGCAGCAAGACACTAACAACCGCGCCATTAATCCCAAAAGTTAACTGTGCGATGTATCCATCACCAAATTTGAATTGCCAAAGTAGTGAGGCAATAAACAGCAAGCCATAGCCGACTGTATTAAAAGTGATCAGAAGAGATTTACTGCGGCGGGTATTGACTAGCATCAGAGCAAAAGCAACGCCTAAGCCCATCACTCGCGAGCCATCTCCTTGCCATGTTAAAAATTGCGCGATCGCAAGCCCCACAATACTCAGTTTAATTGCCAAATCGCGATCGGTAAACTCGCGCCATGTCCCTAAAAATGTTAAAGACATCGGCACAACTAACCAAGCCACTCCCCAATAGCTTGTAAGAAATAGTAACTCGCTACTATTTCCTTGTCCTAAAAACGAAGCATTCCAAAGCAAGATATAACTAAGAGCCGCTAAACTTGCGCCAATATGCCATGCACTATTGCGCCATGCTTGGGAGTGAGGGCTAACTTTAGCAATCACTAAAACTCCACTCCATTCGACGAGCATCGTGACTAAGAGAAAGCCAACCCATGCAAATATCGAAGTGGAACGAGTGAAGAAGAAAACACCTGAAACGATTGCACTGAGAGTAATGATATGTGCGAAATAAACTAGATTATGTAAATCTTTACTAGTAGGCGATCGCCTTGCTTGGACGATTAATAATGTCGTCGCAGAAAGCGCTAAATTTACAAATATAGTTGAGGGATAGCCAATACTAAGCGTAGTAAGCAGAACGCCAAATCCTAACGCTAATAATTCACCTGTATTTGCTAAATGCAGCTTTTGGCGATCGCGATAAATTGCCGCAACAACTAAGGTGCAAATTAGATAAGGAAATAGTAAAACCCCAAACAAATTAATTTCGGATTTAGTCTGAAAGAAAGTTAATAATTGCTGAGTTGCAGTTCCTTTCCAATCATTAGGAATTAGTCTTTGAACTAACCAGAAAATTTGTAACACCCAAAAGAATAAATAAGTTAAATCAATAGGCTTTTCCAGTTTGATCAGGCGATCGCATAGTATCCATACAATTAACAAACTAATCGCAAAAGTCTGCCAAGGGTATTGATCCCAGACTGATACGAGCCAACCCAAACCCAGTAAAAATTTTCCGAGATTAGCCTGAAACTTTATTGGCGATGGATTTGCTACGGTTAGATTTGAAAGCGCTAAATTTACAAATATAGTTAAGGGATAGCCAATGCTAAGCGTAGTAAGCAGAACGCCAAATCCTAAAGCTAATAATTCACCTGTATTCGCTAAATGCGGCTTTTGGCGATCGCGATAAATTGCGGCAATAACTAAGGTGTAAATTAGATAAGGAAATAGTAAAACCCCAAATAAATTAATTTCAGATTTAGTCTGAAATAAAGTCAATAATTGCTGAGT
>CASBRC010000072.1 GCA_949128015.1 Synechococcales cyanobacterium PMM_0003 | reverse complement strand
TTCCTAAACTTCACACAACAGCGATCGCAAAATAAACACCCCAAAAAGAGATCGCACCAACACTCATCTCCAAAATTCCGCACAACAACGATCGCCGCATAAGCACCTTAAGACTTTCGTTTCTTCTTCTGTTGCTTAAGTTGTGGCAACCAATATTCTGCATTAGGTGGTTCTGAACCTATACTCTGCCACATGGAATCATGAGAATCATCATCTTGTCGAGGAGACCAATTACGCGGAACAGAGAGTGCAAGAGCTTCATGAACTGAGTTATAGTTAGCTATTGGCCATAGTTTAGAATCCAACAAGAAATCGTTGAGCAGAAGAGGAAGACCGTGCACACCTATAGCTGGCTCAAATGTTCTACTAACGATCTGGCAGTAATTCTGCGCTTCAAATACTACACTTAATTCTCTGTCTGCATCTTCAGGCGCGGGAAGCCATACAAGACGCTCGCCAGGAACCAATCGTTCACGCCCATTAATTAAACTGTTTGCAACAGTTTTTTCCCGATTTAGATACGGAACGGGATCGTCAGTGCTTTCTATATCACCATCACTGAATCCTGCAATATGTGTACGTGAATCGGTTGCATAAATTTCTAAAATGTCGCCATCTGAATGAGCTTGCCAAAAATCAATGACCTCTGCATTGTCTGCCATAACATCAGCCAAACTTTCATAGCTAATGAGTACGAAAACTTGCCCAGCTTTCAGTGTTAATGAGGCTCGATCCCCTGTTGCGAAAGTATGTAATCTCAAACATTTCCAACTATCGATACTAGCTGTTTCAATTAGTGCAAGACGAACTGCATCAATAGCTTTATTAACACTTACACGGAAAAACTCTCTTTTTTGATCAGTCCGATAATCGTCCAAAAGTTGATGAACCCTACGCTCAACTGCTTGTGGGTATGATGTAGTTGTACGGTAAGCAACCTCAAAAGCTTCTGGAACACCTGTAGTATATAAATCTTTTGCTCGATCTTCAGGCAATCTAGAAGTTAACCCAATCTTCACGATACCCTGCATTGATGGGTTGGTCAGTACATAGACAAAACCAACCGTATACAATGGATAAATCATAATGTTAGTGATTGTTATTAAAATGGTGAGCGAAATTTAGACTTCGACTGTAATTGCCCAACTATTAGCTTTCTCAAAACCATGATTTAGCCATTCTGAATTATTGACAGCCTAGCTCACATTTTTATATGGCATCAATGATATTGCCCTTTACCCCTCATCTTCTAAATTGAATTATAGGCGATTTAAACATTCAAATCGGGAGGAGCAAAATCAAAGGGAAGTTCGTCATTGATTGCTTGAATCTGTTTCGCCTCATAAGTATTCACCTCATTAATATGAGGAATCAAAATTTGCTTCAGCCGATCGCGATAAAAGCGGTGCAAACTATAATTTGGCGTAGCAGGAAAACCGCGCCGCTTTTTGTGTTGACCGCCAGCCCCTGGATCGAAGCGCTTAATGCCTTGCGAAATCGCCCATTCTATCGGTTTGTAATAACAAGCATTGAAATGCAAACAATCAATCTCTTGAATAGAACCCCAATAGCGCCCAAATAATTGATCGTCTTTGCGAATACAGAAGGACATTCCCAATGGTTGTGGATGGTTCTCTATCTCACCTGCCACAAAGACAAGGCGATCGCGAAAACTATGGGCGAGATTCTCAAAGAACTTCCGATTCAAATATTTGCTGCCACCCCAAAACTTATTGCAATGATCGTTATATAGCTCATACATATAGCCATAGAAATAATGCGGAATCTCTTCACCCGTATAAACCCGCATCGAAATTCCTGTGCTTTCCACAGACTTCCGTTCGCGCTTAATATTGCGGCGCTGATTTGCATTAAAGTTTTTGAGATAATCATCAAAATCCGTAAACTCTTGATTTTCCCAAACATAACTATGGTGCATCCAAGTCGTAAAGCCTCGCGACTCTAACTCATGCTTCCAAATCGGATCGACATATAAGAAGTTACAACCCGACATTTGATGTTTGTCGCAAAGGCGATCAATCTCCGCCAACATCAAGTCATAGATTTTTGACAACTCATCTGGTTTATCGTCCAACTCAGGATGCACCAAAAAGCGATAACCCACCGCAGGCGTAAACGGAGCCATCCCCAATAATTTCGGATAATACTCAATCCCCAACCGATAGGACAAATCCGCCCACTGGTGATCAAATATAAACTCACCCTGACTATGCCCCTTCAAATACAAGGGCGCAGCCGCCACCAATACATCACCTTGCCACACCAATAAGTGACTAGGCAGCCATCCCTGCTGCGCGATCGCACAGCCCGAAGTCTCCAAATTCGAGAGCCACTCCCACTCAAAAAAAGGAGTCGCCAAAGGTTTCGCCAGAATATTCCAAGCCTCAGCCTTGACCTTATTAACCGTATCCACCCAAGTCGTCGTATAACGGGAAGCTTGTTGCAGCATAGTGAAAGTCTTGGCAGTATTAGATAAAGTGCTTAGTATACATAGCTTAACAAATCCAAACCCCAAACTCAGGATGATCTCAGCGTCATTTTTCTAGCTTTGAGGTTTTATAAAAGCAAGAAACTTATGAATTTATGTAAACAAATAGTGTCATGTAATACCAACTGAGTTAATATATATACAAGGCACAAGAGACAAAGAAACTCAATCCAAACGCAGACCCAGCTTAGATATTGAAACTAGAATTTTCAGTAGAAGAGGAGGAAGCACAAAGAAAGAGTTAAAAGTCGAAATCAGTTCAAAATCGGATTGACACTTTGTTGCTCCCCACGATTCTTCGATCTTTACGGGGCAGTGCTTATTCCAAAGATCGGTGTAGTTTTGATAACTTCGATAGCCTGTATTGTTATTGGGGTCTCTTAAAATTCTGTCTAGTGTTCTTTTGAGTTTTGACTCAACACAAAAACAAAATCGAGACAAACTTATGCAGTTAAAAAGATAATGGCTACAGCGTACAGTTAATCAATATTAAACACGTTTTAGTAAACCTCTAGTAAAAACTAAATTTGAATTACTTAAAGACATGAGTCTAGCAGCCTTCTGCTAGACTCATTCAGTTTTGGGGGCAAATTTTTAGCGAATGGGAAAGGCGATCGCTTCAAAAACACCTTTGCCGTTAATGAGTCCGTTATTCGGTAAAATAGATAACAATATTTTTATGATCTTAAATCAAGGGTAAACGAGCATTGCGTAAAATCGTTATCGCTGGCAACTGGAAAATGTATAAGAACCAGTCTGAAGCCAAAACATTTTTCTCGGAATTTCCTTCCCACATCAGAACTACCGCCCCCCAAGTGGCGATCGCCGATCGGCAAATCCTTATTTGCGTCCCCTATACAAATCTGGCGATTTTACAAACAATCATGCCAGCGATCGGTCAAGCAAATCTCAGTATTGGCGCTCAAAATGTCCATTGGTCAGAAAATGGCGCATTTACAGGCGAAGTTTCTGCCCCGATGCTAATTGAGATCGGCATTAAGCATGTAATCATCGGACATAGTGAACGCCGCCAGTTTTTTGGAGAAACCGATGAGACTGTTAACAAACGCCTCAAAGCTGCCCAAGCTCATGGAATTACACCAATCCTTTGTGTTGGTGAAAACAAACAACAACGTGATACAAATGAAACCGAATCGTGGATTTTTTCGCAACTTGCCGCGGATTTAGTTGATGTTGACCAAAATAACTTGATCATTGCCTACGAACCAATTTGGGCGATCGGTACAGGTGTCACCTGTGAATCCAGCGAAGCCAACCGTGTGATTGGACTAATTCGTAGTAAACTTATAAATCACAACGTTACAATTCAGTATGGAGGATCCGTCAAGCCTGATAACATTGACGAGATCATGGCTCAACCTGAAATTGACGGTGTGCTAGTTGGCGGAGCAAGTCTTGACCCAGCAGGCTTTGCCCGAATAGTGAATTACCGATAGTGAGTTAGTAATTGCAAACTATATAATTTGCAATTGAATTAGAGATCGCCACAGCCGACATAAACATAACAAAGCTTATAGATTTATAACAATTGACTTTGTGAGATCTATTTTGTTATAATTATGTGCTGTTGATTAGAATACACAGCCGCAGATATACCAAATCATCACTTATGCCCACGATCCAACAGCTCATCCGCAATGAGCGCCAAACCATAATCACTAAAACAAAGTCTCCTGCCCTAAAAAGTTGTCCTCAACGCAGGGGAGTATGCACACGCGTCTACACTACAACACCCAAAAAGCCCAACTCTGCACTTAGAAAAGTAGCCCGAGTACGCTTGACTTCTGGATTTGAAGTCACCGCATATATTCCTGGCGTTGGGCATAATCTCCAAGAACACTCAGTTGTGATGATTAGAGGTGGTCGTGTTAAAGATTTGCCAGGTGTGCGTTATCACATCATTCGCGGCACTCTTGACACTTCGGGCGTAAAAGATCGTAAGCAAGCACGCTCCAAGTATGGTGCAAAACGCCCTAAGCCAGGTCAAGCCGCTGCTGCAACTACTGGAAAGAAGAAGAAGTAAAAGTTATACTCAAAAGGCTTTCTAGTAGCCTTCTAGTAAAATCATCAATTTGTAAAAAATTAGCAATTCATTTTATAAGGTGAATTTAGTAATCAAATGTCCCGTAGAACGAAAGCCACAAAGCGCGTAACCCCCGCAGACTCAGTTTATAATAGTCGCCTGATCACTATGCTCACTCGCCGTGTCATGTCACGCGGCAAATATTCTGTAGCCTCTCACATTGTTTATAAAGCTCTTGACACTATTGGTGAACGCACAGGCAATCCACCACTGGAAGTGTTTGATCGCGCAATTCGTAATGCAACGCCCCTCGTGGAAGTCAAAGCTCGCCGTGTTGGTGGTGCAACATATCAGGTTCCCATGGAAGTTCGTACCGATCGTGGTGTTGCTCTAGCACTTCGTTGGCTAGTCCAATACTCTCGGTCTCGTGCTGGTCGGAGCATGGTTACCAAACTTGCTAATGAACTGATGGATGCCGCCAATGAAACTGGTCAAACCATCCGTAAACGCGAAGAAACACATAAAATGGCAGAAGCGAACAAAGCATTCGCCCACTACCGTTATTAATCTGTAGCTTACCTCGCTATACTATTCTTAATATATCTCAATTCCTGATAAACACGAGGAAACTATTGTGGAACGAACTATTGCCTTAGATAAGGTACGCAATATAGGTATTGCGGCGCATATTGACGCTGGAAAAACCACAACTACAGAGCGTATTCTTTTTTACTCTGGCGTTGTTCATAAAATAGGTGAAGTCCATGATGGAACTGCGGTAACTGATTGGATGGCACAAGAGCGCGAACGCGGGATCACTATTACCGCCGCCGCTATCACCACCAATTGGAAAGATCACCGCATTAATATCATCGACACTCCTGGGCACGTAGACTTTACAATCGAAGTGGAACGCTCCATGCGTGTACTTGATGGTGTTGTTGCCGTGTTCTGTGCTGTTGGGGGTGTTCAGCCTCAGTCCGAGACAGTTTGGAGACAAGCTGATCGCTATAAAGTACCTCGTCTAGTATTCGTCAATAAGATGGATCGCATGGGTGCGAACTTTCTACGCGTAAGAGAGCAAATTCGTACACGTTTTGGTTCCAACGCTGTTCCTATCCAATTACCCATTGGTAGCGAAGCAGAATTGGTCGGTATCGTCGATCTCGTTAAAATGCAAGCTTATATATATAAGGACGAGATTGGTAAAGATATCGAAGAAATACCTATTCCTGATGACTTAGTTGATCTAGCTAATGAATGGCACGCTAACCTGCTGGAATCAGTTGCTGATTCTGACGATGCGCTGATGGAAAAATACCTTGAAGGTGAACAACTCACCGAAGAGGAAGTTAGAACAGGACTGCGTAAAGGAACTCTGAGCGGCAAGATCGTGCCAATGACTTGCGGGTCAGCCTTTAAAAATAAAGGTGTACAACTTTTACTAGATGCAGTTATCGACTATCTTCCTGCTCCTAGCGATGTTAAACCAGTTATCGGTTTGCTACCTAACGGTGAAGAAGCTATTCGTGAAGCTAAAGATGATTCTCCCATGTCAGCACTTGCATTCAAAATCATGGCTGACCCTTACGGTCGTCTCACTTTTGTGCGTGTCTACTCTGGCATTTTGAAAAAAGGCTCCTACGCTCTAAATTCTAGTAAAAATAAGAAAGAGCGTATTTCTCGCCTGATTGTCCTGAAAGCTGACGATCGCCAAGAAGTTGACGAACTCAGAGCAGGAGACCTAGGTGCAGTATTGGGACTCAAAGACACCTTTACTGGTGACACTCTTTGTGATGACAATGCAGCAATTGTGCTTGAGACGCTGTTTATTCCTGAGCCTGTAATTTCCGTAGCTGTTGAGCCGAAAACGAAACAGGATATGGAAAAATTATCCAAGGCTTTACAGTCTCTGTCTGAGGAAGATCCCACATTCCGCGTGATGACCGATCCAGAAACTAATCAAACAATTATCTCTGGCATGGGTGAGCTTCATCTTGAAATTCTTGTTGATCGGATGAAGCGTGAGTTTAACGTTGAAGCTAACGTTGGCGCACCTCAAGTAGCCTATCGCGAAACTATCCGTAAGACTGTCACTGACATTGAAGGTAAGTTTGCTCGTCAGAGTGGTGGTAAGGGGCAATATGGTCACGTTGTGATCAACTTGGAACCTACCGAGCCTGGTACAGGGTTTGAATTTGTATCAAAAATTGTTGGTGGTGTTATTCCTAAGGAATTCATCAAACCTTCAGAGCAAGGTATGAAAGAAGCCTGTGAATCTGGAATTCTGGCTGGTTATCCTGTGATCGACCTCAGAGCAACCCTCGTTCATGGTTCATTCCATGATGTTGACTCTTCAGAAATGGCTTTTAAAATTGCTGGTTCGATGGCAATCAAAGATGCAGTCATGAGAGCGCAGCCTGTTTTACTTGAGCCGATGATGAAGGTTGAAGTAGAAACGCCTGAAGACTACATGGGTGATGTCATTGGTGACCTCAGCCGTCGTCGGGGCAATATTGCAGGTATGGAAGACGTTCCATCTGGCAAAAAAGTTGAGGCAAACGTTCCCTTGTCTGAGATGTTTGGTTATGCTACTGACCTTCGCTCTTCAACCCAAGGTAGGGCAAGCTTCTCGATGGAATTTAGCCATTATGAAGAAGTGCCGAAGAATGTGGCTGAAGCGATCATTGCTAAAAGCAAGGGCAAAAAAGAGTAGTCCTTTAAAATACTCTCCAAATACTCTATAAACTAGAGTAACGATTACCAAAAATGCTCTGTAAACTAGAGCAACAATTACTAAAGCTAAGGATAATTACGAAAAAATGGCACGCGCTAAATTTGAGAGAACTAAGCCCCACGTCAACATCGGTACTATCGGTCACGTTGATCATGGCAAAACCACTTTAACTGCTGCAATCACCATGACTTTAGCAGCCGCAGGTGGAGCCACAGCCAAAGCATACGACCAAATCGATGCCGCGCCTGAAGAAAAAGCTCGTGGTATTACGATCAATACTGCTCACGTTGAGTATCAAACTGTTGAGCGCCACTATGCTCACGTTGACTGTCCTGGACATGCTGACTATGTTAAGAACATGATCACTGGTGCAGCGCAAATGGACGGAGCTATTTTGCTCGTGTCGGCTGCTGATGGTCCTGAGCCTCAGACTCGCGAGCATATTTTGCTTGCCCGTCAGGTGGGTGTACCTAACCTTGTTGTTTTCTTGAACAAAGAAGACCAAATGGAAGGCGAAGAAGAACTAGTCGAACTAGTTGAACTAGAAGTTCGCGAATTGCTTTCCTCTTACGACTTTGATGGCGACAATATTCCCATCACTCGTGGTTCGGCGCTAAAAGCGGTTGAAATCATGACAAAAGAGCCTAAAACTGCTCGTGGAACTAATCCTTGGGTTGATAAAATTTGGGCTTTGATGGACTCTGTGGATAAATACATCCCTACTCCTGAGCGTGATACTGACAAGCCTTTCTTGATGGCGGTTGAAGACGTGTTCTCGATCACTGGTCGTGGTACGGTTGCGACTGGTCGGATTGAGCGTGGTACTGTCAAGATCGGCGATATCGTTGAACTTGTAGGTATTACTGATACTCGCACCACTACCGTTACTGGTATTGAGATGTTTAAGAAGAGCTTAGATACTGGTATGGCTGGCGACAATGCGGGGCTATTGCTACGTGGTCTTCAGAAGGATGACATTGAGCGCGGCATGGTTTTGGCTAAGCCTAAGTCGATCAATCCTCACACCCAGTTTGAGGGTGAAGTTTACATCTTGACTGAGAAAGAAGGCGGTCGTAAGACTCCTTTCTTCCCTGGTTATCGTCCTCAGTTCTATGTGCGTACAACTGACGTAACTGGAACAATCGTTAGCTTTACTGCTGATGATGGTAGCGAAGCTGAAATGGTTATGCCTGGCGATCGCATTAAGATGACTGTTGAATTGATCAACCCGATCGCAATCGAAGACAGAATGCGCTTTGCAATCCGTGAAGGTGGTCGCACCGTAGGTTCTGGCGTTGTTAGCAAGATTTTGAAGTAATTCTTGATTTTCTAGCTAGAAAAAAGCCTCGCAATGCGAGGCTTTTTTTGTGCTTAGTCAAATATCTCGGCAGGATCGGCGGTTTGAACTTTGCGAAGTGATAATGTTCCTGAAATTACACACATCGAAATGGTTAGGAAAAATAATTGCAAAATGCGATCGCCACTTAAATCCATCAATAAGCCTGTGGCACTTTCGCTCAGGTGGTAGAGAATTTTACAAATGAATAGTGCTGGCAAAAATCCGCACAGGGATAATAATAAGGATTCTTGCAAGATCAAGCCAAACAAATAGAAATTACTATATCCCATCGCCTTAAGGGTCGCATATTCGGCAAGATGATCGGATACATCCTTATATAAAACTTGATAGACGATGACTACTCCAACAATAAAGCCCATGGTCACGCCTAAACTAAAAATAAACCCAATTGGCGTTGCTTCCGACCAATAATTTAACTCAAGATCAATAAATTCTTGTCTAGTTAGCACTTTTACATCTTGGTCTAACTGCGATCGCATTGCATCTCGAATTGCGATCGTATTCACGCCTTTTTCTAATTGCACCAAGCCTAAACTAATATTCCCCACAAGGCGATCGGGAAAAATCCTCAGGAAATTTTGTTCACTGGTTATAAGTGTGCCATTGGCGGCAAAAGAAACTCCCATTGTAAACAGCCCGCCGATTGTAACCGTGCGGTTAGAGATTTCCTTAGTTAAAGTTTTGCCTTGCGCGATCGCTGCTTCATACTCTGAAGCCACTGAGCCATAAAAATCGTCCCTAGATCTGCGATCAAATAAAACAACATCTGGCAACAGGGTTTTATCCATATCTGGTTTGATATTCGGAAAGAGAAAAGGGTTGGCTTGTGGAGAAACGCCAATCGCTAAAATATCCTCTTTTACACCAAGTTCAGCAGCATTCCATACTGCTAAGCCAATATATACGGGATAAACAGACTTTACACCTGCAAAACCATCTGCTTGATACAGTCGGCGGCGAGAGAACTCTTTTAAATTCAGTAAATTGTTAGAGCTAGGGTGAATTAGCACTAAGTCGCTACGCAAGTTAAGGTGGAAAAGTACAGCACTTTTAAATAAAGCTTCCTGAAAACCTAACTGCATGGCGATTAAAATTACCGCAAACATGATGCCTGCGATCGCGATCGCTAAACGCCCCTTTTGATAAGTGAGTTGTAACCAAGCCAGAGGAATCGCAAACATTAGAAAGGAGGAGTAGATTTGAGATGTTTATAGAGCCAGCCACAGCCGCCTAAACAAGTACGCTTATCCTCTTCAGAAACATTAATGTTTGTTCTTAAGTATTCCTGTAGCCATTGACAGCCGCGCATTAGGAGGTTTTCAAGATCGAGATTCCACATGATAATTTTGCGATCTTCACCAGATGACACCAAAATTTTGCCGTTGGGACTAAAGCAAACACTTCGCACAGGACCTTGGTGTCCGTTAAAGGTTCGCAAAAGTGTACCATCGCCGCTCCAAAATTGGATTGTCGAGTCTTCACTTGCCGAAACAATCGATTTACCATCGGGACTAAAACAGACACTGGTGACTTCAGCACTATGACCATTTAAGGTTTTAATCAATTGACCCTGAATGCTCCAGAGTTTTACACTCTGATCCATACTGCCACTAGCAATCGTCTTGCCGTTGGGGTTAAAACTAACTGTGTAGACTTCGGCGCTATGCCCGTCCAAAGTTCCAAGTAGAGTACCATCCCAACTCCAGAGATTGATCAATTTGTCTTTGCTGGCTGAAGCGATCATACTACCGTCAGGAGCAAAATCGATACTGTAAACTTCACCAGTGTGCCCTGAGAGAGTCTGTAGCCATTTCCCATCAGCGCTCCAAACTCGGACAGTACTATCTGCACTACAAGACGCAAAAACCTGTCCATCGCAACGATAAACAACTTTATAGATTTCAGCACGATGGGCGCTAATCGTATTAATTAGGGTTCCATCAGTTCGCCACATCTTAATACTGGCATCGGCCGCAGCAGTCAGAATAGTCGAACTGTCAGGGCTAAAAGCAACACAGTTTACCTTGTCGTTATGACCTTCTAAGACTGCGGCAAGCGTGCCATTTGCATTCCAGAGATTTACGGTTTTATCTTTGCAAGTAGAAGCCAAGAATTTTGAGTTAGGACTAACTGCAACAGAGAAAACTTCATCTGTATGCCCCATCAAAGTCCTTAAAGGAGTGCCACGAATTGCCCAAAGCTTGACAGTAGTATCTCTACTGGCTGAGGCGAGAGTTTTACCATCTGGACTAAAGGCAATACTATGAACAACGTCACCATGTCCTTGGAAGGTATACTGCAAGCCTTGTTCTATATCCCAAATGCGAATTGTCCGATCAAATCCACTTGAGGCAATTGTGTGGTTGTCATGACTAAAGGCAACGCTCCACACTTTGTCAGAATGTCCATTAAAAGTTTTAAGTAAAACTCCATCTGATCCCCACATTTTGACCGTGCGGTCGCGGCTACCAGAAACGATCGCCAAGCCATTGGGAGCATAGGCAACACTTTCCACAAAACTATCATGACCACGTAAATGTCTAATCGGTACACCGATAGTATTCCAAACAATCAGATTGCGATCGGCACTACCTGAAACTAAAGATTTACTATTCGGATGAAAAGCTACACAAGTGACCCAGCGATCATGACCGCCACGTAAAGTCCGAATCACAGTGCCATCATTTTTCCATAGTCTAACGGTCGTATCTTCACTCGCCGAGGCAATCATCTCCCCATCATGGCTGAAACATACATCTAAAACTGGCCCCTCATGTCCCCTTAGCGTAGCGATCGGCTGGGCTGCAAACTTGCCAAATTCATCACGATGCCAGAGCTTGACCATGTTGTCTCGGCTACCCGAAACTAGCAGATTACCGTTGGGACTAAAGGCAACACTAGTTACCCAATTTGTATGGCTAAATAAGGTTTGGAGTAAAACTCCTGCGGCATTCCATATTTTGATCGTGCGATCGCTACTTGCAGAGGCAATATATTGTCCATCGCGAGAATAAGAAACCTTATTAACCCAAAATCCATGTCCTTCGAGACGATTGTATTCATGCGTACCATAGACAACTTGCTCAAGAGCAGTAATTGCGCGGATTTGGGTGTTAGCACGAAGATTTTCAAGAGTGCTTTCGTCAACTTGTGTCGTGAGGCGTTTTAGCTGCACACCACCAATTACGCCCGCAATCATGGCCTCAATATGATTATTAGAGAGATAAAGAGCTTCCGAAGAAATGGTATAAGCAACAATTTTTTCATTGATTTCTCCCATCTCAGCAATTATGCGCTGACGACGTTCGGAGTCCAGACTTTTTTCCAGCTCTTGGCTCAACTTTTCGAGTCGATCGGCATCGGCTGCTCGCGCAGCCATCATTTGCTCGCGCTCACTGACTCTTTGTGAAGCCTCCAAAAAATTAAGATCAATTCTGGATAACTCTGGCTGACTATCCGCCCATGCTAGCGCCTCAACAAGGCGAGTTCCCCTCAATAATGCTGACTCATCAGTTTCTTCAGACCGTTGCCATACCTGCAAAGCTTCAAGATAAGGACAGTTGCGTAGTTCTGAAAAATGAACTTTTTTCTTAAGTTTGATTACAACGATTGAAACATCGTCTTCAGGAATTTCCTGTTCAGTAAATATATCAAGGGCAGTTTTTAAACCCTGTAAGATTTCTATAGCTGAATATTGGGCTAGGTCAATAACAGTTTTGCGTAGTGGTGAGATGACAGAGCCATTAGACCTGCCAAATTCTTCACCCGATGGATCGGTAGCTTCAAAGAGTCCATCGCTAAAAAAGATCGCGATATCTCCTTCATGTAGCGATCGCGATGTAGCTCTGTAGGTAGCACTATCAAAACGACCTAATGCGATCGCAGGGTTGACAACTTCTTCACAAGTGCTAGTCTCGGCACGATAAATTAATGGACCTGGAATGCCCGCATTACCCAAATGTAGTTCGTAATTAATTAGATCGAGCGCCCCATAGCAAAGGGCTACTGCGTCATCAGTTCCACTTTTACACAGTAATTGATTTAAAGAATTCAGCATGGACGAAGGATTTTGAAGTCTACCCTGTTGTCCATAGGCATCAAGCTGTCCTTTAAATAAAGCTGCGTGGATGGCTCCAGCTACAGACTTACCTGAAGAGTCGGCGATCGCCACAGCCAAAGTGCCTGATTGCTCTAAAAACTGATAATAATCGCCGCCAAGATCTACTGCTGTCCACACCTCTGCGGCAATATCTAGCCCAGGGTAAACAGGCAAGCTTTGTGGCAATAAGCTTCTTTGTAGTAATCGGCCACTTGATAAGTCACTGAAGGTTTCATTTAACTGCATACATTGATAGGCAGAGCAATCCTGAGAACAATTATTGTTAGCACAAATATCAAGTATTTGTATCAGTCAAACCAATTATGTAAATGTGGTTTCCTAAAACTATGCACCTTACACATAATGAATCATACTCCCTCAGACATGACAATATAGAACAAATATGGCAATTTCGGACTTCTATAATGAGATCTATAATGAAAATTGTTGCGTAGCTAGTTAAAATAGTATTTTTGTTAAAAGAGATGCCTCGTAGCCATTTTCACAAAAATACTAATTTTTAAGTCAGCGTAAAACGCTTTAAACTGTCTAGTCACACTCAAGAGTTTCGCGGGTCAGTCGCCCAGTTACAGGGTTTATACCCTTAGCGACTTGACATAGCTTTTGGCGAATTGATGCACGTAAATCTACATCTGTAAAGTCTGCTCCGTCAATTACTACATTATTGAAGGAAGTACCGTAAGCAAATGAACCTTGAATTACAGCATTGGTTAAGTTTGCCTTGTCAAGACGAGCATTATCAAGAGTACTGTAACTAAGATTTGCACCTGTTAAGTTAGATTCTTTCATGTTGGCAGCAAAAAAACTCACGCCTTGGGCATCGGCATTAACAAATGAGGTATTTCTTAGATCGGATTCATTAAACTGAAAGCCTTGAAGCGATCGCTCCGAAAAGTCTGCTCCTTCAAGGAAGGCTTTCACATATACATCGGCTAAAGCAGGCTTAGCGATCGCAAAGACTAGCGCTAAGCACAGCAAGATATTTATAGTTTTGAAGATAAAATTGTGTAGCGGAAAAACCGTGATTTTCATAATATTTATAATAGTTGGTGAAAACCCAAGGATTAGTGTTGCGGCGAGAAGCGCTGCAATGCTAATCCTTGGATGGGAAGTAAGATTAAGTTTATGACAAAAGAAGTAGGCGATCGCGGAGAAATTTTAGTAGCGCAACTTTTACAAGATAATGGTTGGAGAATTTTAGAGACGCAGTGGCGCTGTCGGTGGGGAGAATTAGATTTGATTGCTTGCGATCGCAATTGGTTGCTATTTGTTGAAGTAAAAACCCGCAGCGATCGCAATTGGGATGCTGATGGTAGTCTTGCGATTACGCCAAAAAAGCAAGTTAAATTAGTTAAAGCCGCATCGATCTTTTTGAGTCAACATCCACGGCTATCTACACTTGCTTGTCGGTTTGATGTTGCTTTAGTCCGCCGCGCCGCATCAAAAAGTTTTTACTTACAGACTTATATTGAGCAAGCCTTCGTCACTTGACTAATGTTGATCAATACAGCGCTTTGCGCTGTTATAAAACCCAGATAATTTTTTTAAAGTGCCGCTTCGCGGCACTTTAAAAAAATTATCTGTACTACTCAAAGCCTCAACAGGCTATAAGTCCCAAAGCTTCTATATATTTGGGAATAGCTTGGTCGATTGTGTAATGGCGTTCCAGTAACTTGCGGGCATTCTTGCCGAGATTCTCTCGAATGTGGGGATTTGCCGCTAGCCAGCAAATGTAATCCGCTAATCCCTGTGCATCACCATTTTCAAAACAATTACCGCAATCACCTTTATCCACAATTTCTCGTAGGTAATTATCTGCTGGGCAGATCACGGCTACAGGCTTGGCGGCAGCTAAGATGCCATACATTTTTGATGGTGCGATCGTATCGCCAACATTAGGCAAAATACTTACTAGCGATAGATCGCAAGCTGTTAATGAGTATGGCAAAACTTCTCGATCTTGGTAAGGTAGTTGCAGCACATTGGGTAATTCCCCAGATGCGATCGCATTTTTAATAATTTGTGAGCCGACTCCATTACCAATGAACACAAATTTGATATCAGTACGACTACTCAGCAATTGAGCGCACTTGAGAATTGTGCGACTATCATGGCAACGACCCAAGTTACCTGAATAAAGCACCACAAAGCAATCAGTTAGTCCATGTTGTTGGGCAAACCAATTTTCTGATTTTGCGATCGGGGTAATAAATTTGGGGTCAGCCCAGCTATGAATAACATGAATTTTGTCTGCGAGATTTTTATGCTTCTTAATCAAGAGCTGTTTCATTGGTTCACTTAGAACGATCAATGATTCTGATCTATGCCAGACCTTGTGATTAACAAATTCCCAAAATTTGACAATCCAATGATCTGGAGAGACTACGTTTAAGCGCACTGCGACTTCAGGATAAATGTCATAAATAATGCAGCTATAGGTATGACCAAAAATCTTGTTGTAAAACCAGCCAATTAATCCCAAAAATGGTGGTGCGGAAGTTAAGACTAAATGAGAGCCACGAATATCTTTATGCCGAAATTTAATGACACAACGGGCTAAAAACAAGACACTGCCAAACACTTTGTTGCGAATTCGCTTAGACATGAGGTGAATAGAACCAGTCCGCCGCACAAACACCCCGTTATCATTTTCTTCGTGTTTTACATTTGTTTGTCTAAACGCATAACCCGGCATACCCGTAAACACACTTACATCGAAACCTTCTTGAACCAATCCCCCCGCTAAATCATGTACAAACTGTCCAGTTGCCGCATAGTCTGGCGGATAAAATTGAGTAATAATACTGATGCTAGTTTTTATATGTTTTTTTTCTGCCATTAGCTTACTCATCAGTTGTTTTTAGTCTTAATACAACTAGCTACGAATCAGGTGATGATAGATAACGCCCCAAATTATATAAATTCAATTAAATAATTCGATAAAGTTTATTAAACATCGGGCAAACCATACCATAAAGAAAAAACAAAAGGGATGCAGAGCATCCCTTTTGTTTTTTCTTTAGAGATGACTTTCGCTTTTTAGCATGCGTTTATAGGCAAGCCAACCTGATGCGATCGCAACAACAAAAAAACCAACCAAAAATCTGATATGCAAGACCATATCTGGGCTTGTGAGAGTTTTACTATCAGTTGAAAGCGCTGTGAATGCTTCGCTCATGTGATAGACAGGATTAAATTGGGTAATTAAAAGTAAATCTTTTGATAAAAAAGTGGTTGGGAAAAATGCCCCACCTAAAATTAAGAGCGGTACACCCACTCCTGCGACTAAAGAGTTGACATCTTCGACCTTACGCGCAAACCTTGTGGCAAGCACAAATCCCATCCCCACATAAGAACCAATACTTGCCAAAATCACGAAAATCCCCAAAGCGATCGAGCCACTAAAGCGAACCTCCCAAAATGAAGCAACAGTGTAAATAATTAAGGTCTGTCCAAGACCGATCGCCGCATAAGCCAAGAAAATACCAAGAAAATATGAGATGCCATTAATCGGCGAAATGAGTAAGCGCTTGATCGTCAAGCTTTCTCGCTCCGAGACAATCGTAGACATTGTGCCACCAAGACAACTAAAAAATAACGCTGAGCCAATCAATGTGGCAGGAGCGGACAGTTTAAAGGATTCAATAGTCGTGATTTTTGAGCCTTCCGCTAAGACAAAGCCATTGAGCAACAGCATCGAAATTGGAAAGATCACCCACAAGAGCAAAGTACGATATGTGCGAAACAGTTCTAATAAAATACGTCGCCCGATTGCGATCGCTTCATACCCGTAGTTCATGTGAAATTTTTAGTAATTGAGTGGCTTGCTATGGTAATTATATGTAGAGGCGGCAAGAAGCGCTCCTATATCCTTAATAACTGCCAGTTAGAGATACATCACTCCTGTGTTAAACGGTAAAAATCCCTTCAGCAAATACCTGAAACGCATTGTAATTATTGCCGTTGCGATTTATCTTGCCTTTCGGTTGCGACAGACTGTGCAGTTATTGCTGACTAGTTTGTTTTTAGCAGGTGCGATCACGCCCATGGTTGAGCAGATATCTAGTTTGCGATTCAAAGTCAATCGCTGGGAAATTGGCTTAAATCGAGTATGGGCTGTGGTGATGCTCTACTTGTTTTTATTGATAGTTATCGTTTTGGCGATTACCCCAGCTCCGCAGATTATTCTTGAACTTGGGCAGTTTTTTATTAAGTTACCCAGCCTGTTAGAGCAAATCCAACTCTCCAAAGGTGGAATCTTTAATCTTAGTCAAGACCAACTCAGCCAAATTTTGCAAATCCAGCCATTAATTGAGCAAGCCCAAAATTTTGGCAAAGATATCGTTAGTCAGACTTTTGTGTTTACTTTACAAATTGTGAATGCGATCGGGGTGGGGATTCTCAGCATGTTGATTGCGGCTTACATGGTGGTTCATTCCGATAGTTTAGTAAGAAGATGTTTACGTCCTTTTTCTAAAGAAATTCGCCAACAGGTAGAAATATTAATCCCGCCGATTACTCGATGTTTGGGAGCCTATGTGGTGGGTCGGGTTGGCACTTCTAGTTTGCTAGGCTTCTGTACATATTTGACGCTCTCTATTTTTGGGATACCCTACTCTGGAGCATTGGGGCTATTGGTGGCGATCGCAAATCTGATCCCTTATATTGGTGGACTTATGGCTCTTGCCGCGATTTTTATCGCCGCATGGGGTGTTGACTTTAATCGTGGTGCGATCGCATTATTTATATGTTTTGCTCTCCAACAGATCGAAGCATTTATCCTTCAGCCTTGGTTAGTTGCGCCATACTTAAATCTCGATGCTTTTGAGCTTTTATTATCGATTATCGTTGGCGCAGAACTTTTTGGTGTAGTTGGGGCAATTGTGGCTCCACCGATCGCAGGTACTAGCAGAATTCTGTTCAATCACTTTACAGCCATCCGCGCAGACGAAGATTCCGACAAATAAAAGGGCGCTTTGCGCCCTTTTATTTGTTAATAAACTTGATTCCATTCATGGATTTCGTAATCTGTCCAGATCCCATTCTGCCAATACAGATCACTCTCAACCAATTGCCGCGCTGACTCAATGTCGGGTGCAACATAAATTGCAAATAATTTGGACAAATCTTGAGTTGGTCCAATCGTTTGCAATTTACCAGATTCATACATGTCTTTGATGTTCTCAAGATGAACTTGACGGAAAGGCGCACGTTTTTCTAGCACGTTTTCGCAATAGCTGCCCCACATCACAAATTTTTTTAGTTCAGTACTCAATTTTCTATCAATCCTTTTAAGAATATACTTTCAAATAATAAAGGCGTGCTTTGCACGCCTTTATTATTTGTATATCGTGGTGGGACGATATTTTACTTAAAAAACAAGCGATCGACGATTAGAGCGACAATAGTAGAGAACGCAGTTACCCCAACTGCAACAAAAATATTTTGACCTTGGCTGACACTGAAGCAAGCAACAGCTCCTGCACCTAAACCTGCTGTAACTAGAGCAACTACAGGATCTTTAGTTGAATTTTTATACATTTTATTAAAATACCGAATATTAGCAAGTTTTATTAATGATCCCTAGCCTACAGCAGTAAATCAATCTCTCGAATAGTTCTCAATAATTCTTTTTACTAATCAGCATTTTTGTAATATTTAGTTACAAAAATGCTGATAATGAGCAAAGGGGAGCATTTTCTGAAATATATGATTCTCTGTCTATAGCCAGATATAGCGATCGCTAATATCGCTTACCAAAAGTTGTCACCAAATATCTGTTAGATTTATATATGTTTACAAACCAAATTTAATAAAAAATTTTATGAGCTTACTGATCGTTGGTGCGACAGGTACATTAGGTCGTCAAATCACCCGTCACGCACTAGATCGGGGGCTGAAAGTCAAATGTTTTGTTCGTTATCCCAAAAAAGCAAACTTCCTTAGAGAGTGGGGCGCAGATTTAGTAGCAGGAAACCTGAACAATCCTGCAAGTCTAGACGACGCACTAGAAGGGGTCACCGAAATTATTGACGCAGCCACAACCAGAGCCACAGGCTCGATGAGGATTAAAGATGTCGATTGGCTCGGTAAAGTTGCCCTCATCCAAGCCGCTGAACGCGCTAAGGTTGAACGCTTTATCTTTTTCTCGATCCTCAATGCTGAGAAATATCCCAATGTCCCACTGATGGACATTAAATATTGCACTGAAAAGTTTCTCGCATCCACCGATCTTAACTACACCATCCTCAAGCCCTGTGGATTCTTCCAAAATTTGATTGGAGAATATGCGATCCCCATCCTTGAAAATCAAACAATCTGGATCGGCGGCGAATCCTCACCGATCGCTTACATGAATACTCAAGATATTGCCAAGTTTGCCATTCGCGCCTTATCAGTCAAAGAAACCGAGCGTCAATCCTTTGCGATCGCAGGGCCAAAAGCATGGCAACCAACTGACATCATCAAACTCTGTGAAAGAATGTCAGGTCGGACACGTCGAACCGCCAATATGTCACTTGGTTTATTACGATTTGCCCGCAAAGTTGCTCTAGGGTTTGAATTTGGCTGGAGTTTTGCCGAGCGCATGACCTACGCCGAAGTTCTTGCTAGTGGCATTCCTCTAGATGCGGACATGACGGAAACCTATAAAATTTTTGGTCTAGAAGAAGATGACATGACTACGCTTGAAGCCTATATGCAGGATTACTTCAGTCGTATTCTCAAAAAGCTGAAGGAGCTAGATTACAAAGAACCAAAAATCAAAGCTCCTTTTTAGCAATAGGTATCGCAAAGCTCTGACTACCATATTACTGAAGCAAAACTGAAAAGTAGATCAGAGAGATACAACCTCAATTATGAGGTTGTATCTCTCTGATTTCTAATAAAATCAGCAATTTTGTATGTTCATCTAAAAGATTGATGAATCATTTTCTAGAATGTTGATTTAGCAGATGTATC
>CASBRC010000071.1 GCA_949128015.1 Synechococcales cyanobacterium PMM_0003 | reverse complement strand
TATCAAAACCCCTCCCTAGCCCTCCCCTTGCAAAAGGGAGGGAACAAGATTTCTGGTTTTCCCCCTTTGCAAGGGGGAATTAAAGGGGGTTTTTGAGACTTGTGTGTACACCGTAGCTCCCTAGGGGAGAGGGGAATAAGAATCTTTCTCCCCCTCTCCCCTAGGGAGAGTGGGCTGGGGGGTGAGGGCTTTTCATTACTTAATTAGATTCTCTGCGCCACTGATGACACGGGCTGACAAAATTTTGTCGCCTAGTCTTAGTGTATCTAAAGTTTCCTTACCATCGGTGACATAACCAAAAACGCTATAGTTACCATCTAATAAATTTAAGCCTGCGGGAGTTAGTTCAGACTCAAAAAGATAGATAAAAAACTGAGATGAACCACCATTTGCATCGTCATTGGGGTGCGCCATGGCAACAGTTCCGAAAGCCGCAAAAGGCAGCACAGGCAATGTCCCTGAAAGCCCCTGCTCTTCAAAAGTTTTGCCATAGGTAGGTGCTTTTTGATCGGGTAGACGGACTTCAATTGGCACTGTGCGATATTTCCCTGTTTTGGGATCGATATAGCCATCGGCTTCACCCTCAGGATCGCCTGTTTGCAAGTAATAGTTTTCGTCAGCACGAGTAAAAGTCAGACCATCGTAAAAGCCTTTCTGAACAAGATCGACAAATTGTCCAGCATTGACTGGGGCATTGTATCCATCAACTGTGATCGTCGCGTTGCCTTTTTCGGTGGTTAGCTCAACTAGAGCGCGTCCTTTGAGTTGGGGTAATTTGGCGTATTGAGCAGGAATTTCAAAGGGAAAAGCTTGGATAAAGTCAGCTTCCACTAAACCAACATAGTCTAAAGCTTTCTCTGATAATGCTTTAACACTGTTACGATCTTTGATGGCGATCGCTTCTTGTAAAGGCACAAGGGCAGTTCCTAAGCTTTCTAAATGTTCGGTAACTAAGCCCTTACGATCGCCACTAACTTCCTCAATCAGTTGCGACTGATTTTGAGTTAGGGTTTGTGAGATCGTTTCAATATCCCTTTTGAGGTTGCTCCATCGCTTAAGATTTGCTTGGCGAGGCATTTGCTCTAAAGTCTTTTGGACATCGCGCAGCACTTCGCTATCGATGGGTAAAGCATTTCTCAGAATCACGCGTGGATCTTTGATGGCGCTTTTGGTTGGTAGGGCTGCCATACTTGGTGCGATCGCCGATATCATCGTTAGACAAGTTATTAGCACACAAGCGATCGCCAGCGTTAAGCCCTTAAACCACCAAGATCTCTGCAAAACGAGATCTATTTGATGATTAGTGCGATCGCAGTTTCTATCTAAATTACGATTACGATCTAAATTACGATTTAAATTAAGATTCAACATTGCACCCAAAACTAAATTAGTCACTTAAAAAATGCTATTGCATTTGGTTGCATAGTTAGGCAAACTTAATTTGATTTCATGCAGTCCTATCGCTAAATATTCACTATGGCGGACGCAAGTATCGACCCAACGGAAGAAAATCAAATAAATTACGAGGCTAGTAGATCAGATCTATCAGCCCTAAAAGATGATCATCTATTTAGATCGATCATGGAAAATGTCGCGGATTTGATTGCCGTAGTTGATGCCCAAGGCTATCGCATCTATAACAGCCCTGCCTATAAAAAGGTATTGGGCTATACTTCCTCTGAACTTCAAGGTAGATGGGCGTATGAAAAAATTCACCCCGAAGATCAAGCAAGGGTACTACAAGCTAGGGAAGAAACATTAAAAACGGGAGTGGGTAGAGTTTTAGAATATCGAGTCCAGCATAAAGATGGGACTTGGCGTATTCTCGAATCTTCAGGCAGTGTGATCCGTGACGAACAGGGGAATATCCAAAATATTGTGCTTGTTGCCCATGACATTAGCGATCACAAAATGGAACAGTGGGAGCGTCGCCGTGCTGAGTATGAGCTAGAGCGATCGCGTCAAAATTATAAAGCTCTAGTTAGGCGAGAAGAATTATTAAACCGTCGCCTTGCTAGTCAAATCCGCAATTCTTTAGATCTTGATACGATCCTTGCCACCGCAGTTAATGAGGTGCAGGATCTATTATTAATCGACCTATGTAATTTCTTTTGGTACGTTCCAGATACCAATCCGCCAGAATTTAAACTGGTGCATTTTGCAGCTAGTCGGGGCTTTCTTAAGGCCGCAACTAGTTATCCACTGAGTCAACTAACAAAATTTGGTCATCGCTTGCTTAGTCAAGAAATTATTCAGATCCAATCAATCTACATTAATCAAGAACTAGACAATATTAGTCGGACACTTTTGGCTGAAAGTGGTTTTACGTCGCAGGTACTAGTGCCGATCAAAACCCGATCGCAAAAGTTAGGAGTGATTGTAGCGGCGCATTGTCAAGGTAGCCGACCTTGGGATGCTGATGAAGTTGAACTATTGCAAGCTGTGGCAAACCAACTGGCGATCGCCATCGACCAAGCCGAACTATTTGACTCCGCGCAAGCTAATGTTGCTAATGCCCAAGCTCAAGCCCTATTAATCGAAAAAGCTCTGGCTGATTTACAAAAAACCCAAAGCCAGCTTATTCAAACCGAAAAAATGTCAAGTCTCGGTCAATTGGTTGCTGGTGTTGCCCATGAAATTAATAATCCTGTCAATTTTATTTATGGCAATCTCAATTACACCAATCAATTTGTCCAGAATTTACTAGATGCGATCGCGCTTTATCAAAAAAATTACCCAGAGCCAATCCCCGAAATTACCAAGTTTCTAGAAGATATCGATCTGGAATTTATGAAGCAAGATCTGCCAAAGATGCTGAAATCGATGAAAATTGGGGCGGAGCGCATTCGTCAGATCGTGTTGTCTTTAAGAAATTTTTCGCGTACTGACCAAGAGGGTAAAAAACCTTTTAATATTCACGAAGGCTTAGATAGCACATTACTAATTTTGCAAAATCGTCTCAAAGCCTATGGTGATCATCCTGCGGTTAACCTAACTAAGCGTTATGGCAATATTCCGACTGTCAGTGCTTATGCGGGGCAACTCAATCAAGTATTTATGAATATTTTGAGTAATGCGATCGATGCGATCAATGAAAAAACTACAGATCTATATACAGATCCACATACATTTAGTGAAATCTCGATCACTACTGAGTTTAAACCGTCTATAGGAGATCAGCAATCAATGGTAGCTATCCGCATTGCCGATAATGGTCAAGGGATTCCTGAAGAAATCCGCAAAAAGCTTTTTGATCCTTTTTTTACTACCAAGCCTGTCGGCAAAGGTACAGGATTGGGGCTATCAATTAGTTATCAAATTGTGGTAGAGAAACATCAAGGCAGCTTGGAATGCTTTTCCCAAGTTGGTGAAGGGACTGAGTTTAGGATCGAAATTCCTGTGTAAGTAGAAGTGACGCAAAGTACACACTCTACTATTTGTTTTTTCGTTTATCCTAATGGTTATAGCGAGCGCCCCACTATGAATTCAAACTCCCCCAAAAACGACTCCTCACCTCTGCAAAATATCTTTTCTTGGGTCAAGAACACGCCTGAGCGAGCAATTGATAGGGCTTTTGAGGCGGCTGTCAGCATCAAGCGCATTGAAGAAGAAAACTTCAATGGCAATAAAATCGCTAACGACGGTAGCTTTGGCAGTAGCGTGTTTAGCGTATTTGAAATCCAACTTCAAAAATATCTCAGGATTGTTGGGGCGCGGCTGAGTTTTTATAAGGTCAGTGCTTCACTGCCCTATTTTCAGACACAAAGTTCAAGCAATCTTGCTAATACTGCGATCGCAAAGTATGCCGCCAATAATCAGGGTAACGACCCTGTGGGAAACGGACAATTATCAGCAAATCAACTTGGCGGGAATAGCCGTAGATTCTCAATTTATCAAAAGCTCGCTTTTATTGATTACACCCTTGAAAGATATAACAGGGCAAGCGATCAGACTATTGATGTTGATGCTAAGCCTTCAGTTAATAATAACTTCTCTACAAGTCGCCAAGAATCAGAAATAGAAGAACCTGACGAGAAGTTTCAACTCTTTAAAAATACTAAATCTAAGAATTATAAAAGACCTATTCAGCAGGTTGCCTCTGTCGAGAAGAGCATTTTGCCTGGGTCATTTTTTAAAGCTTTTGATCGAGTCAAACGTAATCTGAGTGGCTCATATGTCGATTATGAGAAAGATATTGTTGAAGAATTGAGGCAGTCACGACAGCGTATTAATAAAGCTTTACGATACATTGTCGTTCTCATGATTTCTGTGATCGCGGTGCAGTTTTTATCAAAAATACTGATTTTTAGTCCGATGATCAATAGCTTTATTGACACTAACAGAATGACTGTCAAGTTTAGTCCTGCGGTCGAGGAGAAAGCTTTTATTGCCATGCGATTAGCTAAGGAGCGGATTGAGTTTGATTACATGATCAAATCAATTGTGCTGGAGCCGTCGCCAGAGAAACAAGAACCTCCTAAATCTGAATCATCTCAAAAACCTGAAATGACCAAATCAGAAGGAACCAAAAATGTTGAAAAAAAGGTGGGCGAAGCCCCTAAGTTATCAGCTTCAGAAGAAGTTGAAAGTCTGGTTCAGCAAGAATCGATGAAAATATTAAAAAGATTTAATGACGCAAGCTTTGACGGTATTAAGAACTTACTATCTGACATTACGGCGGCTTTTGTTTTTTATCTCTTTCTAATTTCAGGACGGAGAGAACTGATGACCATTAAAGAGTTTCTTGATGAAATTTTATATAGTCTCAATGACAATGCCAAAGCATTTTTGATTATTATTTCGACTGATACTTTTGTAGGATTCCACTCTAGCGAAGGATGGGATGCTCTATTAACAGTTCTATTTGAGCATTTTGGACTACCTGAAAATAAGATCTTGGCACAGTCTTTTATCTCAACTGTTCCCGTGTTTTTGGATGGGTTGTTTAAATTCTGGATTTT
>CASBRC010000070.1 GCA_949128015.1 Synechococcales cyanobacterium PMM_0003 | reverse complement strand
TTCTGCTTCGAGAGCTAAACATGTACTTTCTACGGATGCGATCACCGTTTCGCAAGGTACATTGCGAATCAAACTTAGCCAACCTACGACCGATCCAGATTTAATAACTTCTAGGGTTGTCGGCGAGGTAGATTTTGGGGTTTGCCCCAGCAGTCGCGCCTGTCCCTCCATCAAAAACAAGACTTGCGCTGGCATGGTTTCCCGCCGCAAGATCACTTGTCCCATCCGATAGCGTAGTGGCTGTAGCCTTTCACTTAGCTCTTTCAGAGTAAGGCGATCGATCGCCTGTAATTCTGGGACATGCAGAAGAAAGTCTTGAATGGGATCGTTTTTAGCTGTCATTGAGGTATTTATGCGGCGATTAGAGAGTTAAGAGCGTATTTGAGAATTTTTTGCGATCGCCTTAAATTTAGTTTTTAGGAGAATTTAAGGCGATTAAGTAGAGTTTTTAGCTAAAGTTAACACTTCTTAAACTCTCTCTCAGTTAAGATTAAAGCATTTTCCCTAGCCATTTTACGATAAATATGGAGTTCATTTTGTCCTTAACTTTATATTTTATGCGTCCCCCCGAAAAGCGGTGACCTTGTACACACAAGTCACCAATTTGTAACCGTTCGGAGCAACGTCACTTGTCGTAAAGATAGGCTTGACAGTAACAGATAAGGCGCTGGTCAAGATATAAGAAGTCTGAGAACTTCTAATAGCCATGTTGATTCCCAAATATTGCGGAAGCACTAAAAGCACTCATGGACTATGTTAAGTGGATAAGATTTGGTACTAGTTTAAAAAAAAGTAATCGAGAGGTTAAGCTTGATGAATTTAGACTTGACACTGGAAAAAATCTTATGATTAAACTGTATCAGCCTTTATTAATAAATTTTGTGAGAGTATTTGATGGACATAAGCGATCGCAGTAATACCTGCAAAGCAAAACAAATAAAAAGGGTGCTAAGCACCCTTTTTATTTGTTTTGCTTTAGAAACTGCCACGCATGGCTTGATTGAGCATTGCTTCTGAGAAGCGATCGCGCAGCGTTTTAGCTCAACTTAACGTTAACGATGATGTCGTTATAGTCAAAGTCACCGCCGCCTGGTAAATCTTCAAAACCGAAAATATTATCACCAAGTAAGCGAATGTGATCCACATTGTTAGGATTGGCTCCAAGGTAAGCAAAGTAAGCTTGGCTGACCTGACCACTTAAGAACTGAGCAGCAGTTCCATTGCTAATGATGAATGGAGCAAAGATGCTACCACCAGCAAGAGTCCTATTGTCAAATGTCGCGGTTCCTTGATTGGCTACAGTGAGGTCAATCGACTGGATACGATTCTCGATCGCGGCTCTAGCATAACCAGATTGCCCAGGGGTAAAGTCAATCACACCATCACTATTAACATCGATTCCACCGTCAACATTGGCTACACGGTAGAAGCCAACAAAGTTGTTAAATGCTGCTTCACGATTGAGAGTGAAGTTAACACTTACGTTGCCAGACAGAGAACGCAAATCAAGTACTTCGCCTTGCTTATTGTCTTGAAGTCCACCGCCCAAAGATTTGGGAGATGTTGAAGCGATCGCATCAATCACGAAACCTTCAAAATCAATCTTAAAGCCGCTTGTGGTGACGTTTGAGATTAGAGTTGTGTTTGTGGTTGAGAAAACGATTTCTCTGGATCGACCTAACAAAATATCATCCGCAGTACCATTCTTGATGACTGCAAACCCAAGCTTAACATTTGGTGCAAATCCCAGAGTTCTCGAATCGTCATCGAAGCCAAAGCCAGAAGGACGATTGCTGACCAAAGATGAAATGACACGACCACGATTGGTTTCTAGGAGTGATTTGAGATTAGGAGCAGATCCAGACCCGTCTACTTCAAACACCACAAGTTCATTAACTGTGGAGTTAATGTTGACGTTGGTAATATTGAAGACAATTTGGGTGATACCAGATCCACCTGTGAATTCAATAACGCCTGGGGTATTTTGCGTAATACCTGTAGCAGTGAAAACACCATCTTGACGAACGCTGAGGTTCTGGACGCGAGTATCTTGAAGTGGTTTAACATCAGCAGCATTAAACGGCACAGTATTAAAGCGATCGCCTAGAAATTCAGCTAGCGCATCCTGCTCTGATCCAGTTGCTGCAAAAGTAAACTTACCAGCAGGTATAGCTAGAGCTGCATCAATCTGACCATTAAGGTTAACATCGACAGTCTCACCACGTAGATCAACACGATTGGCTCGCCCAGCATTTTCCTTGACAAATACGGGGAAAGGATAGCGATCGCCGCCAAGAGCATTAGCGCCAGTCTGTGCAGTAGTACCTGCTAGGAAGTTGAGTGTGACAGTACGGAAGGTGCGATTAGCGTCACCAACAAGTACACCATCTTTGACAACAGTATCAAGTAGTGAGCCATCTTCATTAAGAACTACCAGATTTTGGACGCGATTTCCTTCTCGAGTAATTGCACCAGTTACCATATCAAAGGCGATCGCAGTTTTAGTTGGGTCAAAGCTGAAAGAAATACCACCAACTTGTGGGAACCGTCCAGGAGTTACTCCAGCACTAGTAAGAGCAACAGAATGTTCAATCACCCATCGTAGCTGCTGAGCAGTGAGGGTAATCAAGGTCAATGAGTTATTGAAT
>CASBRC010000069.1 GCA_949128015.1 Synechococcales cyanobacterium PMM_0003 | reverse complement strand
TTTAGATGAATTTTTACAAAAAGCTGAAATAGAAAAATGTATTGAAGAACAAACTTATACAATTCATAACTTTAACGAGGAAACCCAACAAGTTATTAGGAATATCGAAGAACAAAAAAACTTAACAATTTGTCAAAACAAAAATGAGCTTTATCACGAATTAGGTATTTAATGTTAACCCCAATTTTTGAAAATACTTTCAAGAAAGATATTAAACGCTTACAAAAACGTGATAAAGACATGAAAAAACTCAAAATTGTGATTGAAAAACTTCTAGAAAAACAAGACCTAGAACCGAAATATAAAGATCATGCTTTGATAGGTAATTGGAATGGATATCGAGATTGTCACATAGAACCCGATTGGCTTTTAATTTATAGAACCTCAGAAACCAATCTTTTTCTTGCTCGTTCAGGTTCACATTCAGATTTATTCTAACCAGTTCTAACTACCAAAAACTCTTTCAGGATTGTCGATGTTATGTTAGGGACGAGCGCGAAAATAAAGTACCAATTATTTGACGGCGGCACAGCTTTTTAACCTCAGCTAATTGGTACTTTATTAAGCTGCACGTCCCTTATTGCTTTTTATCTAGCACGATCGCAATACCCCCTATATCTCACATTCCAAAATATGGAGAATGCGATCTAAGCTATCCAAATATTTCCGCAGGGTCAGCAGATTGAACTTTGCGGAGCGATATCGCGCCCGAAATAATACACATTACCATCGTTAAAAGCATCACAGGAATTGCTTTATCCCAAATGTATAGCGGCAGCAACGTCGCATTTTTGGTGAGATTGTACAAGAAAAAAGAAATGCCTAATCCAGGGATAAATCCTAGAATTGATAATACAAAAGCTTCTTGAATTACAACTTGAGCCAAGTATAAATTGCCATAGCCCATTGCCTTCAGAGTTGCGTATTCCGCAAGGTGATCAGAAACATCAGTATAAAGAATCTGATAAACGATCACGATACCAACGATGAAGCCCATCACTGTACCAAGACTGAAGATAAAGCCGATCGCAGTACTCTTCTGCCAATATCCCTTCTCAAAATCAATATAGCCTTGCATCGTCAAAATACGGGTATCATTGATCGCCGCATCTTGTGTTTTTTTGAGATCGTCAACAGTCAGGTCAGCTTTAGAAACTACCACCTTATCTTTATTCTCTTCTCGAATAAGTTTCCCATCTGCACCAATACTTTCTTTGTATAGAGCTTGAATTCTTTTACCATCGGGTTGTAGTTTTTCGCGGGGTAAAACCACATGGTCACTGGGTTGACTGAGGATAAAGTTCCGCATTGTTTCATAAGGAGATGCGTCTGGTTTTAAATTAATCAAGCCAACATTAATTAATCCCGATCGCCTCGCATCAAAAATCCGTAGGAAATTAGTATCACTAGTGATCACTGTGCCATCAGCAGCAAAGGATGCACCTAGCTCAAACAATCCACCAACGGTGATTTTACGATTGGCAACTTCGCGAGTGACTGATTTGTTACAGACAAAAGCATCATCGGTAAATTGAGCTTTGAGAGCTAAAGAGCCACATTCGCTAACGATTGGACCAAACTCCGCACGAGAAGCACGATCGAATAGAACCACATCTTGAGTTTTGACGCGATCGATATTTGATACAGCACCCGACATTTTAAAAACATTGGCATCTGGATTTGCACCCAATACCAAGATATTACGAGTTTGTCCCGCAGGATCTTCTTTGATTTTCCAAGCACCAAGTCCAATATAAAGTGGGTTGACTGAGGCTACATCTTTCATGCCAAGCGCTTGATAGAGGCGACGCTGTGAGAAGTTTCGCATTCCCACAAGATTAGTAGATTGCGGGCTAATAATTACTAAATCACCGACTAGGTTGCTTTGGAGACGGATGGCACTGTCAAACAGGGCATCTCGGAAACCGAGCTGTAAAAACATCAATACGACCGCAAAAGTGATTCCTGCGATCGCAACTAACAGTCGGCTTTTTTCATAAGTAAGTTGTAGCCAAGCGAGAGGTACAGCAAAAATCATAAATTCACTTAGCGTTGTTAAAAAATAATTGAAATGTAATAAGAGCGCTTGGCGCTCCTATTACATTTCAACTTTGACTCTGACTTGTAAGTTGGTAAGCCCTGAAACTTTGGTGCTTTCATCTAACTTGATCTTGACTTCGATAATCCGCGCATCGGTCTTGGCGGCAGGATCAGTACCAAGGACATCATTTTTAGCAATTCGTAAACCAATGCGATCAACTTTGCCAGTAATTTCACCTTCAAAAGCTTCGCTCTCAATGGTTGCTTTCTGTCCAACCTTAATTTTGCCAATATCAGTTTCGTAGATTTCCGCAACTACATACATCTGACTGGTATTGCCTAGGTCAATTACTCCATTTATCTGGCTAACTACTTCACCAATTTTAGAATTGATTTTGATAACCTGTCCATCGATCGGAGCGCGAACTTGGGCTAGATCAAGATCTACTTCGGCTTTTTTGACATTAACGATCGCAGTTTGCAGTTGAGCTTCAGCAAATTGAATATCAGTGGGACGGACTTCTTTAACGCTGCTGAGTAATCCTTGCGATTGACTTAATTGAAATTGGGCTTGCTGAACTTGCTGCTGAGATTGTATAAATTGACCTTGCAAAGTCTCGACCTTGAGACGATAAGTGTCAAGAACAGTTTGAGAAATCGCGCCTTCTTTAAAAACTTCTAGAAAGCGATTGTAATCCCGACCTGCAATTTCTAATTCAGATTTAATCCTTGCGGTGTTGGCTTCCAGAGCTTTGATATTGGCGGCGGTAGCGCGAACATTACCTTCTTGGGCGGCAATATCGCCAACCTTCGCGCCTGCGCGGACTTTAGCTAGATTGCGATCGCTCTCTTGAGCGAGGCTTTGGGCTTGGAGTAAGGCGGCGACAGATCGGTCATAACTATCGAGAATGGCAATCACTTGCCCTTGTTTGACCGTATCGCCTTCTTTGACCATCAGTTTTACAATGCGTGATGTGCCGAGCGCCGATGGTGAGGCAACTTTGATCACTTCTCCCTGTGGCTCCAAACGCCCTAACGCACTGATTGCTTTTATTTGTTCTTTACCTCCAGTCGCCGATGGTGAGGCTGTCGGTGAAGGATTATTGCTAAAACGACCAATTACAAACCAAATGCTTACACCTAGAGCTGCTAGAGCAAGTGCGATCGCAGGAATTAAAAATTTGTTGGATCTTTTTGGCTCAATGGCGTTTTTCATAGTAATAGTTTGTTTTTTGGCAAAGTTGCTTTGAGTATCTCCAGCTATATTACTAATTTCTGTAGATGCTTCTACCTGTGTATCGGGAAAATGAGTTTAAATATTAATTAAAGCCGTCCTAGAAGGACGGGATTTTAAACCCAATTTTCCGATAAAATTAAACCCCAAACCCAAAAAGCTGTAGCGCACGCGCAGCGTGCCGCGATCGTCTATCTTGGTATTTTTATTAGTTTGATCGAAATTTACTATAAAAATAAGAGCGCTTATTTTTATTCTGGTTTATGGTTTTTATGCCAATGGTGAGCAATGTCAATACGGCGACAAAGCCAAACGCGATCGCGACTTTGTACATAATCAAGAAATCTGGCTAGAGCCGCCGCTCTCCCTGCTCTGCCGACTAAGCGACAATGCAAACCGATGCTCATCATTTTTGGTGATGTGTCTCCCTCAGCGTAAAGAACATCAAAGGCATCGCGTAGATAGGCAAAGAATTGATCTCCAGAATTAAAGCCTTGAGGCGTAGCAAAGCGCATATCGTTATTGTCTAGAGTGTAAGGGATGATTAAATGCGGCTTCCCATATTCATAGTTCCAATAGGGAAGGTCATCGGCATAGCTATCAGAATCATAGAGAAATCCACCTTCTTCAACAACTAAACGCCTTGTATGCTCACTAGTTCGTCCTGTATACCAGCCGAGAGGACGCTCCCCCGTAACTTGGGTATGAATTGCGATCGCTTTTTGCAAATGTTCACGCTCTTGTTCGGGCGAGAAATATTTGTAATCAATCCAACGATAGCCGTGACTAGCAATTTCCCAATCTGCCTCTAGCATAGCCGCAACGGCTTCAGGATTGCGGGTTAGCGCCATCGCTATTCCATAGATCGTTACAGGAATATTGCGATCGCAAAACATCCGATATAAGCGCCAAAATCCTGCTCGGCTTCCATATTCGTAGCAAGATTCCATATTCATATGGCGCAGTCCATGAAAGGGAGCAGCGCCCACAATTTCAGAAAGAAATGTCTCCGAACTGCTATCACCATGCAGAATACAGGTTTCACCACCTTCTTCGTAATTAATCACAAACTGGACAGCAATACGGGCGTTATCTTTCCATTTGGCATCGGGTACAAATCGCCCATAGCCGATCATGTCTCTAGGGTAGGTCATTGGTGATTGGTGATTGGTTAATTGCTAATAGATAGAATTAAACGCCATCTGGCGATCTCGACAATCTCTGCGATCGCCTGTTTCTGTTCTACTTCTAGATTGTTCTCAAGTCTTTGTTCAAACGCGGCGAGAATACTGTCCTTAGTGTTGTTGCGAACAGCGATGATAAAAGGGAATGAAAACTTGTCTTTATAGTTTTGATTGAGTTGTTGAAAGCGATTATATTCTGTTGCCGAGAGTTGATCTAGTCCGACTGTAGATTGCTCTTGGACTGAAGCTTCTGCCATTTTGAACTTACAACCCAAATCGGGGTGAGCGCAAATCAACTTTAATTGCTCAGTCTCACTCATTTTCAAAGCGATCGCAGCCATAACTTGATGAAGGTTCTGGACATCAGCAAAGGGTTGCGATCGCCATGCTTTAGCAGCAATTTCTGGCGTGTGTTCAAAAATGGAACCGAGGACTGCTGTAAACTCTGCTTGGCTCATTTGGTTGAGCATGGCAATTGAATAACTCAATGTAATGGTCCTCCGCTAATAATTTTTGCGATCGCGTTAGTCACATCTAAGGGATTTTCTTGGGCGAGCTGGTCATACCACTTTTGGGTAACTTCAGGTTCTTTGCCATGAATGATTTCTGCCCGATTACGAGCTTTGTTGACAATTTCGGTGGTGCGAACTTTACGCTCGACTTCGTAACGCCTCAGCGCGTCAGGCACACTCAGATTTGTAGATACCAAATAATTGGCTAGCACCCAACCATCCTCCATGGCTTGACAGCCTCCCTGTCCGAGATCGGGGCAAGTAGCATGGGCAGCATCACCAAGCAGAGCTACTCTTCCTTTAACCATTTTTGCGATCGGACCAATATCATGTATTTCGACACGAGCCACGGATTCAGGATCGAGGCGATCGATCACCAATTGCACAGGTTCAGCCCATCCTTGGAAATACTCCTTCAGTTCATTTTTATAGTTTGCACAGTCATTAGTTGTTCCCTTAGGTAATGGCACATCAAAAAAGAAATAGAAGCGATTGCCCGCCAATGGCATCAGTGAAGCTCGTTTATGTTCTCCCACATAAATTGACCAAGTATCTGCTGCGGCAAGATCTGCACTAATGGGAACTAGCCCATTCCAATTGACATAGCCTGCATATTTAGGTTCTACGGGTTCACTGAGAATATATTCGCGTAAGAGAGAACGTACTCCATCCGCAGCTACTAATAGATCGCCTGTGGCAGTGCTACCATCCTCAAACTTTGCCGTAACATCTCGAAATCCTTCCAAAATACCAATACATTTAGCGCCAAGCGTTAACTTACCACCAGCAGCTTCAAAGGCTGATAGCAAAACATTTTGTAAATCTCTTCTGGCTACAGGATAGGGGCGCTGCCCGACTTCTTCGACTAAAGGTTGCAATGAAATATGATTGAGGAGATTACCTGAAAGATTACGGTACTCCATATAGTCCATTTGCCCACCGATCGCAGCTAGCTGTTGACCTAGCCCCAAACGATTGAGGACTTTGACTCCATTCGACCAGAGTGAGATTCCAGCACCAACTGGGCGCAGATCTCTTACTCGATCGTAGATTTCTACTTCATAACCAGCTTGTCGCAAGGCAATCCCTGTAGTGAGTCCACCGATACCCGCACCGATGACAATTGCTTTTAAGCTATACATCGCAACAAACCTATATATTTTGTATACAGTATACATGCACATTTTTTGATTCACATGAGAATTTTAAAAAAATGTCGGTGTTGCAACTGTGATTAGGAGATTTCTGGTAAAGAATTTACCCCACCCTAATAGGGCAACCGCACACGTTTCTTAACAAAACAGTAGACATTTCTTAACAAAGAAGAAATAGCAAAGACAAAAC
>CASBRC010000068.1 GCA_949128015.1 Synechococcales cyanobacterium PMM_0003 | reverse complement strand
GTCCTAGATATTGATTGAAATAGAGCGTCCCTTGAAAAATGTCACCCGCATCTAATAACAGCAGAGGCTCTTGATTAGTTTTACTTTCAGTACGAATCTGATCAATAAGAGTACGGCGACGGGCTATGCCACCTAAAAGGCGATCGCCAAATTTGACTGGCTCCAAATGCGCGTGATGATCGTTAGTATGTAAAATCCGCAGGGAAAACCGACTTTCCTGTGCATTTACCTGTGAATTTAATAGCGCAGGAGATGCGATCGCAATAATAAAAGTAATGCTGAAAGCTAAGAAAATATAGAAAAGTCGCCTAATTTGATTACTAGTCTTGAAATGATTGGCGATCGCTTTCAACCTATTCCTCGCTTTCACAGTCATTACCCTCACATCCCAAGATTTTTCTATGTCAGTTTACCGCCTGCTTTAAGCGATAGCTTAAAACTTAATACGGCGATAAATTTCTTGCATCGGCAATTCTATATTTAAGCTCTGTAAGTGAATTGCTTGATCTATGCGATCGCAAATTTGTAATTCCCAACGATCATTATCATTTTGGCGATGATATTTCTCCACGTAGGTTTCGATTTGACTAACGAGCAAATATTCGCAAAAGCTAGGAATAGAGCGATATTTTCTAAACTTTTCACCGCGATCGTATCCTTCAGTCGAGGGAGATAGAACTTCCACGATCAATAAAGGATTAAGGATTTCGTCAGTGCGATCGGCATTAAACTCTGGCTCACCATTAATCACTAAAACATCGGCATAGGTTCCATGATTAAAACTAGAAATCCAAATACGCAGATCGCCATTAAAAATTTGAAAATTGGTGTCACGAACAGCAATATTTAGAAATGTGGTGATATCGACAGCAATACAACTGTGGGACGATGAGCCTCCAGACATAGTAATAATTTCTCCATTGCAATATTCATAACGTTCTTCAGATGTTTCGGCGATCGCCCGATATTCTTCTACGGTCATGCGAATTTTCGCATCTGGAGCGCTAGATTCGGGAGATGCGTTTATTGCGATCGGTTTATCTTGAACAACTACCATAGTCGTACCTCTACAAATGTTACCTCTTTAGTTAAGTATATAGGCAAAATAAAAGCAAAAAAAGCTGTGGCGATCGCTACAGCTTTTTTTTGCTTTTATTTATTGGAACTTTTCAAGAATGCGGCGCATTGCTTCATTCACATTCTCACGACTGTTGAAGGCAGAAATACGGAAGTAACCTTCACCTGCTGCACCAAACCCTGAACCGGGAGTACCGACTACATTGCAAACCTGCAAAAGCTTATCAAAGAAATCCCAACTGGTCAGCCCTGCGGGAGTCTTCACCCATACATAGGGAGCATTCACGCCACCATAGACAGCCAAACCAGCTTCGGTTAATTTCTCGCGAATGATTTTAGCATTTTCGAGATAGAAGCTAATCAGTGCTTTAATTTGAGATTGACCTTCTTCAGAATAGACCGCCTCTGCACCACGTTGGACGATGTAGGAAACACCATTAAACTTAGTAGATTGACGGCGATTCCAGAGCTTCCAGAGTTCGACATTGGAGCCGTCTTTAGCTTTGCCAATCAAATTCTTAGGAACTACAGTTAACGCACAACGAGTACCTGTAAATCCTGCATTCTTCGAGAAAGAACGGAACTCGATCGCACATTCCTTAGCACCTTCAATTTCATAAATCGAATGCGGAAGACTAGGATCGGTGATGTAAGCTTCGTAAGCGGCATCAAAGAAGATGATCGAACCGTTAGCACGCGCATAATCAACCCATGCTTGCAAATGCTCTCTAGTCGCAGTTGCACCTGTGGGATTATTGGGGAAGCAGAGATAAATTAGATCGACTTTCTGGGTGGGAATCTCGGCAATGAAACCATTTTCAGCAGTGACAGGCAAATAGACTAAGCCTTCATATTCACCTTTCTCGTTGATGTCGCCTGTGTTGCCGACCATGACGTTGGTATCGACGTAGACAGGATAAACAGGGTCAGTTACGGCGATGACATTATCATTGCCAAAAATATCAAGAATATTGCCGCAGTCGCACTTGGAGCCATCAGATATAAAAATCTCGGAAGCGTCAATATCGCAGCCTCGCGCCTGAAAATCATGCGCTGCAATCTTTTCGCGTAACCATGCATAGCCTTGTTCGGGCCCATAGCCTTTGAAAGAATTGCGATCGCCCATATCTTGAACGGCGGTGATCATGGCATCGCGGCAAGCTTGGGGTAAGGGTTCGGTGACATCGCCAATGCCAAGGCGAATAACTGGAGCTTCAGGATTTTCTGCGATAAAGGCATTTACTCTACGCGCAATTTCGGGAAACAGGTAGCCTGCCTTGAGTTTGAGATAGTTGTCGTTAACGGTAGCCATGATGGATGAGTTAATCTTTTTTGATTTTTGTATAGTTTTATATTATGCCTGTATCAAGTTGCTAAAGCTATTGATCGCTTTAGTAAATACAACCTAATTGAGGGCTTACGGTTCGTTTTTCTAAGCAAGCGTTTTCAAATATTATTTGCGGTTTAACTCAACATTCAGCGCTCTAAGCTATGCTTAAGTTACGTTGTCCTTAAAAAAGCAAGGTGAAAAATGATTACTCAAACAATGGTACAGCCATCATCACTCTTACCTGTGGGAATGGATATTGTTCCTTTGGGTGATGTTTTTCTTTTTCATCTCACAGATGAGTTACAGGATCGACTAGAAAATCTTCTAGAGCAAAAAAAGTGCGATCGCCTTTCTAACGAGCAAGTTGCTGAACTTGAAGGGATTACAGAACTCTCCCGTATTTTTACGTTAATTAATGCCCAAATTGCTGAAAAATCTTCATATTGTTCTCTTGAGTGCGATATGCGATGATAATTTGCATTATAATTTTAACAGCGTTGACTTTGAGGCTAAGTAACTAAGATGGCTGTGGCTAAAAAAGCTAGGACAGAAAAGCAAAATAAGATAAATGATGCATCTGTCAGCACTAAGGGAAAATCGAGCAAGAAGTCTTTAAGTCGCAAGGAAAAACTAGCTTTGATCAGAAAAGCTAATCAGCTTTTAGAAAGTGTTTGGGACAAGATTTACGATTCTCACAATGAGAAGTTTGATGCCAAAACTGACATTTGACACCAACATTTTCATCTCTCACAGGAAGATTAAGCTTCCTGAAAGTTTCTATCTATCGGTGGTAGTTCTTCAAGAATTAGTTGCTGGTGCGGATGATGATGCAACTGTGAAAAAGCTTTTGAGTATCAAAAAGTTTTATGAGAAAGTCGATAGGTTGCTTGTACCGACAATAGAGGATTGGTGGATCGCGGGTAAGGTAATCAATTCTCTACAGCGTGGGTTAAAGTCTGAGCGAGGTGGGCTTGCGCCGAAAATGTCGGCTGATCAAAAGCATCGAATTAGCCATGACACTCTAATTGCGCGTACTGCAAAACGGGCTGGAGTAACTGTGATTACGGACAATATCAAGGATTTTGAGGCGATTCAGAAGTTTTGCAATGTACGTTTGATGAGTAGTAGTGAGTATTTTGAGAATAAATATTAGTGCTTTAATCAGTGGAAATAGAAGGCGATCGCAAATCAACCCTTAGTATTATAGCCCAGATCTTTGGAGTGCCTGTCTGGCTTGTTCCCTCGATTGCCTAATCC